>JARGGF010000746.1 GCA_029210905.1 Bacteroidales bacterium
AATTTTGCCCCGATGCAGTTGACCAGGGCGTTGGAACCATTGATAATTTAAAAGAGGCAATTAAGGAAATGAAAGGCGTTTGGTTGTGGTGGGACTAACCAACAAAAAAAACTTAGAAAAGATACTGGTTTAGTAATCAAATTATTGGAATTGATATGCTGATAGAGATTAATGGTAAATAGAGGGAGCTTTTTCTTTTTTAGAAAATCAGTAATTTTGAACACAAAAAAAGAGAAACAGTATGAAAACAACACCAGAACACGATCAGCGAATGGCCAAAATGACATTCGCAGCGGTATACCCACATTACATCACGAAAGTTGAGAGCAAGGGCAGGACAAAAGAAGAATTACACCAGGTAATTGAGTGGCTGACTGGTTTTGATAGCATAAAACTGCAACAACTGATTGAAGCAGAAGTTACTTTTGAAACATTCTTTTCTAAGGCAAAACTAAACCCAAATGCCCAGCTGATTACCGGGGTAATTTGTGGTTACAGGATAGAAGAAATAGAAAACCCCTTAACCAGACAAGTGCGATATTTAGACAAGTTGGTGGATGAATTGGCCAAAGGACGGAAGATAGAGAAGATTTTTAGGGTGTCTTGAATTGAAAATAATAACATGCTATAACATTGCCTTGCCAGGAATAGAATATTGCTATCTTGTGCAATAAAAATGGCATTTGCACGAAAAAGAAAAAATTTGAATGAAGAGATTATAAATATGTGTGATATAAGTAAACCTGTTAGCATTATTTACCCATAAATGATGAAATAAACGAATAAGGATTTGATTAAGAAAATGTTACCGATACATATTCATAGGGGCAAGAATTATTTGAGGATAATATCATTGGTTCTAATGGCAACATTAGGTATTTTTTCAATTTACCTGATATATGAATTTGGTTTTGCATTTATCCCTCCATTGATTGGTGCTTTGATTGGATTTATAAGCATTCGTTTTCCAAAGATTTATTTATACCATGATCGGTTCAGGATTCTAAAAAAGTGTCTGATTGACATTTTTACTGAAGATGATACTTTCGAGTATAAAAACCTCAAAAATGTTGAATTTTCAGAGGGATTTACAGATAAAAATCATATCATAGTTTTAATTTTATTAAGCCTTTCCGGAGCGACTACCTCTGGAGGAAACTCAAAAGCCGACCAAATGATTATTAATGCTATTGATGACAAAACAACTATTGTTAATAGATTTGGGAAAAAATCTGAATTTATAAAGACCATAGAATTAGTTAAAAACTATATAATGGAAGCAGATAATAAATAATCTTTCTGAATACAAAGTATATGGAACAAGAATTAAGACCTTTTTGGAACAGATTTATTCAATATAATTGGAAATTTGGCCTTTTTCTGCTTCTTATAATTTGTGTTCCCCGTTTTGTATTGGTTCTTAATGCCAATGAAACAGGGAATTATAGTTCCATAGGGTTAATTATGTTTATCTCAGCATTGGTACCTTTTATTTTTCTAAACAAATATGGTAGAAAACAAATTGGATTAAAAAAAACAAAAAAGTTTCATTTTTTAGTACTAGCATTAATGCTTGGTATTGCGGGCAGTTTGATACTTTACTTTTTAGGAGAAGGTTTATTTGGGAAATCATATGAAAACTGGTACGTATATATTGGAAAATCATACAATATTCCAGAAGGAATGCTCCCTCACGACAAAAAAATATTGTTCATCATCATGGCAATAACCGGAATGACTTTTAGTCCTATTGGTGAAGAATTTTTTTTTAGAGGAATAGTACATGGAAGCTTTGCAAAATCACTTGATGAGAAAAAGGCATCTGTTATTGACAGTGCAGCATTTGCATTGACCCATATTTCACATTTTGGATTGGTATTTATCGATAAACAATGGACGTTTTACATTGTACCAGCAATTATTTGGGTGCTAAGTATGTTTTTAATAAGCGTCCTCTTTTTTGTTCTGAAGAAATATTCAGATTCACTTTGGGGTGCAATAGTTTGTCATTCAGGATTTAATTTAGGAATGATATATTGTATTTTTTATTTGTTGTAGGCTAGAAATGTATTGAAAATAGAATATATAAAGCGTTGCCAGGCATAATATGTCGTATTAGCCTTCTATTAAAAGGCCTTGGGTCAATAAGCAAATAAAAAGGTAGTAATGTTAACATAAGGAAAAGCGTAATAAAAATGGAATATGAAATTTAGCCCAACGAAAGTATCCAACATCATAAATTTAAAAAAATGCTGAAAAAATTCAAGGAGTTTTATAAACCTGCAGGTAATTGCATACAGCCTAATGCTGAAATAGTAAATGAATACAAAAATAAAGTACCGGAGCTATTAATTGAGCTATGGAAATCGAATGGATTCTGTAAATATAATGAGGGGCTGATAGAAATTGTGAATCCAAAAGATTTCGAATCTGTTTTATGGACCTGGCTTGGCAGAGAAGTTGAAAATTATGTACCCATAGTAATAACAGGTTTCGGAGAATTAATTTATTACCGAAAACTCACAGAAACTGATGAAGATGTTTGTATGATTGATATTCAATATAGAAAAATTGAAACGTTGGTTTGGAGCTTGGAATCATTTTTTGAAGATTTTCTAACTGATAGCAAAAACCGGAAAGAATGGTTGAGAGAACCATTATTCAATCAGGCAATTAAAGAAAAAGGGCCACTGCTAAATAATGAAGTATTTACAATTGCTCCTGTATTTGCCCTAGGGGGCGCTGCTGAGCTAAAATATTTAAAAAAAGGGAATGCACAGGTTTATCAGGATATTGTATTTCAAATGACTTTGTAAATTTGTAATTATTTTTCGATAGCATGGAGCAAAGGACGATTCACCTAACTCGTTCATTTATTCCAAAAAAGAATATGCCTATCACTATTATTGTGGTGTTTCAGAATATTAATAATGACAATCCTTTAAAAATGACTTTATGTATAAGCTAACTCCTTTTGTGCTCGTAGCCTTATTAATTTTTTCTTCATGCGGCGATAAAAATAGCTGTCATTTATCCGGAAACTTAGATAATATTGCTAACAATACTTACCTGTATTTAATTGATGCTGAATCATTTGAGCTTGTAGATTCTATATTGGTCAAGGATGGCAGATTTACTTATCAATTAAGTTTAATGTACCCTAAATTTTATTTGCTAAAGAAGAAAATTGACAAACTTGAGTTTAGGGACAGGAAGTTTGTTTGGCTGGAGCCATCTGAAATAAGGATAACCGGTGATTTTGAGTTTATGAAAAACCTTGTGGTGGAAGGATCAAATTCACATCAGGAATACCAGCAATACAATTTAATGGTAAACAGT
>JARGGF010000747.1 GCA_029210905.1 Bacteroidales bacterium
GTTCCAGCCGTGCTACTTTGGCCACATTACCTCCTTGTTTGGCTACTTTTTGACTTTCTTCGTAGGTTTCGGGGTTTATGGCTTGTGAAATGTCTTTGGTAGAGGCTTCTGCCAACATGTTTAAAATCAATTCAGTGTTGGTCATATTATCCCTTAGATTTTCTTTTTTTAATCCTTTCAGTATTTTGTATTCCTTGGTGGTTTTATCTGCCCATGCCTTGGTAATAATATCAGTAAGCGTTGCAAATTGAACACCTTCTTTTAATCCCCGTTTTTTCCATTCATCTGTCAGCTCTTTGCGTATTTCTATGCTTTTGAGGCGTTGGTTAATCCAGTTTTCAGAATAGCCCAATTTTAAATATTGTTCTAAAGCCCTATCGATGGTTAATTCAGGATCTTGCATTTCATCAAGCCGTTCTGATGCTATTTGTGCCAGCCAAAGTTTAAATGGTTCTGCCTTTGGAGATGGAATGGATTGAATGAGCCTGAATAGTTGTTCGGTATCGGCCACATCGGTAATGCGCATTTTACCATCCGGTGCTTGCATTTTCAAACCGTGACAATTCGTCACGGTTTCATTACCTTCTTCTTTAAGCCTTTGTTTGAGTTTGCGCCAATATGCCGCAGGATCAACACTATCAGTTAATATGCTGATAACATCAACTATAGAAAAATACCATTTCTCTTGTTCATCATCCCAAAGGGTACGTACTTTTTTATCTTCAAAAATCTGTATTGCATCTTGTTTGGTCATAATTTTATTTTTAAAAAGGTGTTGAAGATTTCATTTCCAAATTCTTAGCTCCATCATCAAACAATGAAGTGAATAAATGATGGTCGTAATTTTTATTATTACGGGCTGTCTTGTCCATATCGCACACTCCAGCCACTAAACAATTGTTAGTCAACTGATTAGCAAGGATTTTTTGATGTTTGTCGGCTTGGTACTACAATTCTGGAATCCTCAACGACTGGCCGGGGTAAATTAAATCAGGGTTTTTAAGCATGGGTTTATTGGCTTCGAATATAACAGGGTATTTTCCTGCCTGGCCATAAAACTTTTTTGCAATTCCACCAAGTGTATCGCCCTTTTCAACAGTATAGAATTGAGCAACTGGCTCAGCTTCTTCCTCAGCAACAACTTCTTCTGGCTGCTGTTTGACAGTCATTTTATCTTCTACTGATTCAATTCCATCATTATTTCCTACCATAAGGATGATTTTCTCCTTTATTGATTGTTTTGCTGCAGTTCCTGAAACGGTTGCTTTTTCACCATTAATTACTACTTTGAGATCTTCTACGCTTAAACCGCTACCTGCAATTTGTTCAGTTAGTTTTATTGATCTGGATTCATCATCGGCTCCAACCAATTTAGCACCTGCATTTTTCATAAATGTAAAAATTCCCATATCGATTTAATTTTTAGTTTAGTTGAATCTTATAAAGTTAGTGTATTTTTTCCGATTTGCATAAGTTTTGCTATTGATCGACTTGTTTGTCTTTCTGTTTCCTAATCGAAAATGAAAAACCATGAACCAATGCCTGGTTCTCCCTGGATATTTTTACAAATGGTGCTTGAGCATCAAATTTGTGCCCCTTATTAAATTCCTTTATCTTTTCATCGAGGCCATCAATATTTGTACTAGTATTAAACAAGGCTTCAATTTTTTCTTTATAACTTGTAATTTGCTTATCCAAAGGGCCTTTTATCAGAAAGGTGATGGCAATATTATTTCCGTTCCAGCCTGCTTTTATTTCTGTTTTTTCGTGGCTTATTATAACCCTTTGGAAATAGTCTGCTAATTGTTCTTCATTATTTAGTAAAAATTCTTTAATGCCCATGATAAAATTATATTATTAAATCAGTGTTTCAATCTTGTTTTTCCAACCTGTTGAAATCGGCGTAATATTTTAATAATAAGCACTATAGTTATAGTATGCTTTTCTGTATAAGGTTATTACTTAATTTTAGTTCCAGGAAATCAACTAATGAAATTCCCTCAAAGAACTTGTAATCCCTTTGTGGATTTCGTACCAGTATTCAAAGGCTGCATCTTTCTTGTTTTTTTCAAATAAACCCAGCCATTGTTCTAATTCCTTATCGTCAACTTTATCAACTTCTTTTTTCCGTTTAAGAAAATTGTGCACAAAATCTATATTGCGTTCTGATTCCCAGAAAATGGATGAATTTCTGCCATTTATCCTGCTGGCTGTCATTGCTATTTTTTGAATGAATTCGGCTTTATTTCCATATAAATTTTCTACAATTTCCGGAACCATTTCTTCGGCCCAGTTGCGATGAAACCTGCAAACGCCCATATTATCAAGAATAAGCTCTTGTTTGAACCGCTGAGCGCTTATTTCGCCCATTTTTCGGGGGCTGATGTATTCCTGACCATAATAATTATAATACTTTCCCATAATAGGCATGGGGGACAAAACACCCGATGTCCAGTATTGATTTGGTACCATCCATCCTTTGCGGGCATATGCAGTATATACAAAGGAATCTAAAAGTTCTTTCCCTTTTATTCTTGAAATCCTTCTGGCAAATTTTCTTACACCTTCTTGAAAATTTAGAATACCATTTTTATTTATTATTGAGTGAAGCAGTTCCAGGCCAACTTCAGCATTTTGTTTCGAATGTTTTATCAAATCAAAGCCCTCACTTTTAAAATAGGGCAATTTACTTACTCCTAATTCTTCTTTGGTTAAATAACCTTTATCAAGGCATTCCATTAGCCATGCTATCACGCCACCAACCGAAATGGCATCGAAACCATAAGAATCAGCCTGTCTGTTAAGGCGTTCCGCCTCACGCTGGTCAAATATTCCGCTCAATGGTCCCATTACCTGGTAGGGTTCATAATCTTTTTTGAAATGATCGTTCATTTTTTTACAAACTGCTACGCAGGGTTCACCGCAGTTTTTGAATTGTTTTGGTTTTATGGTTTCTTCATTAAACTGCTTAAGATAATGGTTTGTAATAAAATTTTCAGAGATGTCAATCCTTTCCTGCTCACTTTGATAGATGCTTGAGTAATTAAAAGCTAACAAACTTCCACCCATTGTGGCATAATTAACGCCCAAGGTACCGCCTGTATCAAATTTAGGGTCAAAACGATATTTGGTAGTAGCTTCCATATCTTTGGCAGCTAACTTTAAATTATATCGCTGAACAAACCACTCATCAGCAACTTTTCGATCCCTGAAATCTTCATCAACATGGGTTCCACCATATACAATAGCCACAATTCCATGATCTCTTAATAATTTTGTCCCAAAACCACCACGACCGGCCCAGGTATCAACATGTGTTAATTGCCCTTTTCTTATGG
>JARGGF010000748.1 GCA_029210905.1 Bacteroidales bacterium
TATTTATGGCTTCTATGATAGGTATAATAATTTTCAGCATGAATCAGCAGGTAAATCTGGTAAGTCCGGACTATTACCCCAAAGGCGTAAATTACGAAGAACAGATCAATAAATCTCGTAATTTAGCCGCTCTAAAATCAAAAGTTATTTTAAAAAAAGAAAGTGACGCCATAAGAATTATTTTCCCAGAAGAGTTTAAAAACAAGAAAGTTACAGGCAATGTGCAATTTTACTACATGACTGATTTTGAGCAGGATATCAATAGAAAAATAGAATTAAGCACTGATCTAGAGCAAATCTTTTTGATCAACGGCTTTAATAGTGGTAGATATATTATAAAATTAGACTGGTCTGATGGTACAAAATCTTATTACCAGGAAATTGATCTAAATCTTTAGAAAAAACATTTCTCTTAATTGAAAATCAATTAAATATAAAAATATGGAACCCAACTTTATTCTCACAGCAATAACTTTAGGTTTAATTGGCAGTTTTCATTGTGCAGGTATGTGTGGACCTATTGCCCTTGCAATTCCTTTAAATAATCAGAATTGGCTCACAAAAGCCACGGGTTCCTTCCTCTATAATATTGGAAGAGCAGTTACATATGCTATAATGGGGGCACTTTTTGGACTTATCAGTTCAGGATTTGCAATGGCAGGTTTTCAAAAATGGGTTTCCATTTTAATGGGAACAATCATGGTTTTATCTGTTTTATTTCCATCACTTTATAAGAATAGGTTTGATTTTGAAAAAAGTGCATTTTCGTTTGTTGGGAAACTGAAAATTAAGCTTGGCCATCTTCTTAGAAAGCGAAGTTTCGGTTCACTTTTCATAATTGGAATTTTAAACGGACTGCTACCTTGTGGGCTGGTATATATGGCTATTGCTGGTGCTTTGGCAACTGGCAACAGCATCTCCGGGGCACTTTTTATGTTTATTTTTGGTCTGGGAACCTTACCCATTCTTTTTATTATTTCAATAATAGGCAATACACTAAGCCTTCAACTTAGAAAAAAAATGACAAAAGTTATTCCGGTAGTGGTAATGTTTATTGGCATATTGTTTATCCTCAGGGGATTAGGCTTAGGAATCCCGTACATCAGTCCACCAGATAAGAAATTACATGTTCCTCAAAAAACTGAGATGAAAACTTCTGCTTGTTGCAGTCATTGAAAAAAAAAAGTAAATTTGGTCGCACAATACTAACTTAAAAATAAAATGAAATGAAGAAATTCCCTTTTTATCTATTGTCACTAATTGCCATTTTAAGTTTGAGTCTGATATCCTGTGGTAATGGGGCAGAATCAAACGAAGAAGATAAAGATTCAGCCAAAGTAGAAGAAACCCTACCGAACGAAACTACAGTTGACATTGATTTAACAGCTGGCAAAAAAGTATACGTTGACAATTGTATGGTTTGTCATCAGGAAAATGGAGAAGGTGTTGTAGGAACATTCCCGCCACTGGCAAACTCAGACTATTTGCTTGCAGACAAAATGAGGGCTGTAAAACAAGCTATTTATGGTTCAAAAACTCCCATAACGGTAAATGGAGTAGAATATCCTGGTAATGTCATGACTGTTATAAACTTAACTGACGAACAAGTTAGAGACGTTGTAAATTATATATTAAACAGTTGGGGAAATAATGATGGAACAGTAACCATAGAAGATGTAAAAGCTGCCAGAGAAAAATAAAATAAAACAGAAATAAAAAAAAGCAGTGATAGGAAATTCCATCACTGCTTTTTTTATTGAACTACTGCATATCAATAACAAATTAAACAGTTAATATAACACCAAAATAATTTTATAGGCCGATATGTTTTTATTCCACATTAAGCCAATTTAAAATAAACATTATCAACCTGAGAAAGCATTACCTAATAATGTAATTACTGAAAGAGATAAATTACAGAGATTTTCTATATCCGACATTTTTACTACATTTGTTTAATTATTGGAAATTAAACGTTACATTTTTCAGTTTAAATTTTCAGCTAAATCCCTTTTCTTGATAAATAAATCTTAGGATATATAGCTTGATTTATGCAAAAAAAAGAGTCTGTTAATTAGAAACAAACCAAAAAAATTAATATGAATGTGCAGTTAAATTTAAGAACATGTATCATCTTGTTTTTCCTTTTTATTAGTACGTCTTCATGTAGAAAACAGCCTGACAGGGCATTGATTATCAGTAAATTAAAGAATTCTGCAAAATTAGCAACTGTTGAATATGTTGTAACCAAAGTAATTTCAGCCAAAGACAAAAACTGGTTTGCAAAAGACGCATATTTTTTTGCCGAAACCGAGGCTGTAATTAAAGCAGGCATTGATTTGGAAAAACTAAAGGAAGAGGATATTAAGATTGCTGGCAGAAAAATTAGCATTACACTTCCTGCAGTTGAAATTATTAACTTTTCTTATCCGGCAGAAGGATTCCAGGTAATTGAAAAATATTCAGATGAAGCTGCCATCTTTAAATGGAATTCAATTGATGTTGTAGAAAAGGATGATTTATACCGACAGGGTGAAGCAGACATCAGGTCAACCATCAATGATTTGGGAATTGTAAAAACAGCTCAAACAAATACGCGATTACTTCTGAAAAAAATACTTACCCTTTCGGGATTTGAAGAAATTTATATCGATTTTAAGGATAGTGACAAAGATATGGAAACACCTGACAAGCAACTAGTTAAAGATATAGAAGAACTCTTTTCCCGAAATAAAAACTAAAACCATGCTACCTATTGCAAATTTTGTGAGAAAATACTGGCTCATTTTCGTAATTATTGTACTTTATTTTATTCTGGCGGGGTTGAATTTTCTCCCCAGAGGATTAAATATTTTTAAAAAACAACGACTTTTAATCGACAACACGCCAGTTGTTGTAAAAGAAATCAGGGAACTTGGTGAATTAACCACTTCTGAATTTTATGGTGAGGTCTATGCAGATTTAAACGAAGTTTATGAAGATTTAGCGAAAACTTTTAACGATTCAATCACTTTAAATCCACTCGAATATTACCAAAATTATAGCGGGTTAAAGGAATACATGGACAATTCTGGTAGTTACAGAGAAAAAGAACGCAATTACGATGATGCCTCAGCACGATACGAAACCATACTTTCAGAATATATTAAGAAGCAGGAAGAATTTAAGATTGATGAAAGTAAAATAAAACAAGAGTTAAGCGATGCTAAACTTTCGAAAAGTGAGAAGAAAAAACTCGAAAACAGGCTGGATGACCTCAAAAATAAGCTGAAAATTGAAAAAAATAAACTTGATGATGAAAGAGAAAGTTTTAAAAAAGCAGAAAAAAAAAA
>JARGGF010000749.1 GCA_029210905.1 Bacteroidales bacterium
AATGAGGCTGGTCCAGTGGCAAGTATTCGATGTTCTGTACTGTACCTTTTCCCAAATTTTTCATGGGTATAATCCAATAGGCTATAGATTCCTTTTCTGCCTGTGTTCCAAATTTTTTCAATATCAACAGGTTGCAATTCTACATCAATTTCTTCTCCATGTATCCTGTTTAAATAGAGGATTGACGGCATGGGCGCCTTCCCTACAAGTGATAACATATTGATCCCCAGATTATCAAAAACCAGGCCTGCACCACCCATTGAGGAGATGTAGAAGCCTCCCCAACATGGAGAAAAACCATTGAAAATCAACCGATTAGAACCAGGGAAGATAGAGCCTGCAAGCAAACCTACACCAATATTCAGACTGTTATGCTTACCTGCCAGATGAAGACCCAGATCTACAGGACCGTAAAAATCACCTACCTGATATTTTTTTGTTTTATAGAAAGATGAAGAGGAGTCTACAATCAGAACTTTTAAAGATGCATCCATATTATTGAATTTATTTAGAGAAAAAACAAATTTAGTTAACCGCTATTAAAAACTGCTATAAAAGTAATTTTTATTGATTAATTAATCTGTTTTCGCATTCAATATGAACATGGAATTAAATAGCTATTTCTAAAATAAGGATTCAACGAAAAATTAAATATATATTATTAAAGCAAAGATTATCAATGTAATAAAACAATGGAATCAGAAAAAAATGTTAATAGTATTTTGGTATAGCTTCCATTTAATTATAATTGAAATTTACATTTCAAATACCATCAAAAATATCTTATATTCGAAGAAAAATAATTTTATCTTTATTCTTACTTTAGAGAATTAAGTAGGGAGAAGAAAGATAAGGCCAAGGAGCTGTGTGTTAAGTTCATCTGCCATTGTTTTTTTGGTTTATGGATATAGAAGTATCATACTATTTGCACCAACTAATCACTTAATTATGAGTATTTTATAAGAGGTTAGAAAGAAATTGTTAAATTTACAGATACCCAAATTAGCCCGAATAATTCATAAGTTTTTATGAATTATTCTGACGACTAAGAAAATGTAAGGGTTTCATTTCATGAAACTCCAACATTTTCTAAATCGGGGTTAATCCCGCTGCACGGGACAAGCTCTGTTTAACCCATAAACTTTGAAAAATATAAAGTTTATGAATTAAACAGGTTAGTAATTAACTAATATTTAATCATATGAGTAATAAAAAAGCGGATATTTTATCAATTTATGAGCAAAAAGCAGGACTTAAACAACTTGTTTTTAGAAATACCTATCAAACTTTTTTGCAGCTAAAAGGGGTGTTGCTTGAGCTCACCAATGAGTATAATGCTCAATTAAAGGACAAGGACAGAAAACTTTGGCTTAAATTTAAAGATCGGGGACGTTTTCAGGCTTCTTTTAAATTTGGAGGAGATTTGTTACTTTTCAGCATGCATTCAAATGTTTTTGAGTTTGACCGGGCTCATTCAATCTGGAAAACAAGCTATTTGCAAAAAAACAGGCAAGGAGCTTTTTGCGGTATTATCAATATTTACAATTTTTTATCAGATTCGTTTAAGTATGAAAGGGAGACCGATTTAGGCTACCTGGTGGGTCGAATATTTATTAATAAGGATTTTCATTATTTTGTTGAAGGCAAGCGCCAAATGGGAGCCATCTATAAAAATTTCGGCGATTCTCAGATTGACGATGCTTCATTACGAACAATTCTGGAATCTGCTTTACAGTATGTTTTAGAATTTGATTTATTGGTTCCGCCATACGATAATGTCAAAATTACTTCAGTGGAAATTGTTCAGGAACGCAATAACAAAATGATTCAGCAAACAGGAAAGCGCCTTGGTTATAAGTTTAATACTGACGATGTTTTGGGCGAAGACGCTTTTTACACTGGAGGATAAACTATTTAAATAAAAAAAGCATTTTTGTAAAACATTGGTTATTAAATAGATAAAATAAAGTTTTTGTGGGGGGATTTATATAAGAATGATTAATCTGGATAGAAAAACTGCTCCTGGTTCCTTGCCTATTGAAGCTATTCAATTTTTGGTTGTAAAAAAGGAAGTACTGCAAAATGGTATTCCTGTATACCAGATTAATGCAGGTACGCAAAATATAATAAAATTAGAGCTTATTTTTGAAGCCGGACATTGGAATTGCAAAAATCCGCTTCTGGCCGATTTTACAAACCGAATGCTTATTGAGGGTAGTTTAAAGTATACTTCCTCTGAAATTGCTGAAAAATTTGATTTTTATGGAACATTCTACAATTTTGAATGTGGAAAACATTTTGCAAGCGTGCAATTATACAGTTTAGGTAATTTTTTTGAAAAAAGTATTGAGATTTTCGAAAGCTTTGTTAAATTTCCAACGTTCCCCGAAAGGGAATTTAAGGTTCATCTAAAAAATGATTACCAACAATATATGCTTGGTCGTGAAAAAACAGAACTTTTAGCTGCTGAAGCATTTTATAGTAAAATTTTTGGAAATAAACATCCATATGGCATTATTACCCAAGCAGAAGATTTTCAAAAGTTATCCATTGAGCAATTAAAATTGCACCATAATCAGTATTATCATCCGGCTGCTTGCAAAATTATTGTTGCGGGGCTGCTCGATAATACTATTTTGGAAGTACTTAATAAATATTTTGGCGGTTCCGATTGGCCTATAGGTACAAAATCGATCGACAGGAATTTTGAATTTGAAAAACCTGGTTTGGATAAATTTGCTATCACTAAAAAAGGAGCTGCTCAGGCCAGCATCCGCCTTGGAAAAAGGACAATTTCAAAACATCACGAAGACTATCATGGATTAAGTATTGTAAATACCATTTTAGGTGGTTATTTTGGTTCGCGCCTGATGACTAATTTAAGAGAAAAAAGTGCTTTAACCTATGGCATCTATTCCAGTCTTTCCTCCTTACTCTATTCAGGTGTATTTTCTGTAGCTGCAAATGTGCATTCAGAACAGGCTGAAAATGCTGTAAATCAAATTATTAATGAAATTTCTATATTAAGGGAACAGCTAATATCAGCAAAGGAGCTGGAGATGGTAAAAAACTATTTGCGGGGAGAGATGCTTCGCGTTTTTGACGGGCCTCTGCAAGTTTCTGAAATATACACAGGGTTGTTAAATTTTAACTTGGATTTTGATTATTATCAGGATTATTTTGACACTATCAAATCCATTCAACCAGAAAATATCAGAGAGCTGGCCAATAAATATTTGAATACTGATAGTTTTACAACTGTATTGGCTGGAAATTTTTAATAATTATAGAAATTTATCCTGATATATAACGTTTATTATAAACAAAAGATA
>JARGGF010000074.1 GCA_029210905.1 Bacteroidales bacterium
GTCAAGGGCATGAGTGTATATTTTCCAATTACTCTCAGAACGTGGAAAAACCGGAACTAGTAAAGGATATTTTAGTGATCTGGCAACATAATTTCCCATATAAAAATCTTTTGAGGCTGTTCTTTCAGCCTTTTCCACATGTTTTTCAAAATCATCGTCAGCAAACCCTGAATTGTTAGGTTCAATAATCAATATCAAAGAGTCTGTCTGAGATGCTCCTTCCGGAATATAGAGAAAATAAGGAAACTGAAAACCATTATCAGTGTTTTGTTCAATAAATAAAAGTTCACCTGAATCGCTTTTACATGCTCCAAAAAAAATACATAGGAACAGCAAAATAAATAGTTTTTTCATGTTTTGTATATACTTAATTCGAAATTTGATTATGGTTTTAGTATTTGTGGCTCATTTATGAAAGAATAAAATACTTATTGATGATTATTATACCTTATATCAACCACTTCCAATTCAAGCCACGTCCATAACTTATTTTCAAGCTGCCAGCTGGCCTTCATTTTAACAGGAATTTTAATTCCATTTTTTATGGCATGTTCCTCTACCTCAATAATCCATTGATAACGTTTTGAATCCGCTTCATTCCCTTTATATCTTAAGCAGGAAAATTTAATAAAATCTCCATTTTCATTAAAATAAAAAGTACCAGATCCGTTGATTCCTTTATAAGTTAGGGTAGCTTTTGCCGAAAGAGAATCAATCGTTTCCCATTTTATATAAGGGCTGGTTACTGCCGATGGAAACCAAACGATTTCGCCAAGAAAACGCTGAAGTGTGCCTTCATCCATTTTTTTGCCTTTTTCATTTACTATGTTTATCAGCGAAAAAAGCTTAATTAACATTTGTCCTTTTCCATCCACAAATTTATCTCTGCCTGTTATCTCAATAAAAGGAGCCATTTGCATATTTACTTTCCAAACAAATGCTGGTTCAGGCACAGTAAAATGTTGTTCGGCAGTGGCATGGCTCCAATCTTCTTGTTCAGGTTTCATCTTCATTTTAGCGACTTGTTTCAGCCAAACCAAATTCACTTTTTCTGTACCAATAAGCTCTGAATTGCGCAACCAGTTTTGCACCGGATAAGGCAGATTTTCAATTGTTTGCTCATCAATTACTGCAAGATTGGCAGCAGCAGCCTTTTGTTTTAAATCATCAATTTCATGCGCTACTTTATTGTTAAAAATACTTGACGACAAGGAAATAAGCGCCACTAAAAATACCAAAACATTGAGTACAGTTCCGAATTTAGCATCGCGCCAGTAGTATACAATGAGCACTGTAGATATTGCCACTGCAACAAGAGCGAGCCAATGCCACCAATTAATTTTAAAGAAATATATAAACCCAGCTAAAATAAATAATAACGCAACAACAAGCCGGATGGCACCCATAAATCTTGAAATACTCAAGCTAAGTTGCTTAATTTCAGCTAATTGAAAGGCCTTAAAAAAGCCCATCAGATGAATAGCTCCATGAATAATAATTAGAATAAAAAAGAGAATTCTCATGTCTTAAAAATTTACTAATTATACAATAACATCACTTAATTTTCGTCGATACGAATAAGGCAATGGATTTGAATAACCAAAACGTATTAAGAGTAATGGAGTTAAATTATTAAGTTCAAATGTTTTAATCATTTTTTCCCGAATAGCTTGCTCTTCGCAAGGCATATTAGCATGTGCGTGTCTAATATTCAATTTTGTAGCTTTTAATCCAAAACGCTGAAAAACCTGGCCCAGTTTTATCCAGTTATTACAGTCATTCTTTTCAACCATAAAAAGTACAAAACCACCAGTTTTTTTAATGATTTTGTTCCATCTCTTAGCTTCGCTTTTTGCGCTGACCAAATTTTTCATAATAAAACTGCCCACAAATCTGCCTATATTTGGTAAGCCCATTGATGCGGACCATAAGCCATCGCCTTTAATTAATACTTCCTTTTCACTGAATCGGCACCAACTAACCAACTCATTTACAAAAGCTTTATTGTTAAATTGCAAATTACTTCCTTCAATAATGAAAGGAGTTAATGTCCTTATCTCTTTATCACTTGTAAACAACTTTAAATGAACACCTTCTTCTAAAATATCATCAAAAAGTTCTGCTAGCACTTCAGGCTTTAATTTTTCCGACTGAAATTCGTTTCGTGTAACCTGACGCTTTTCAATAAAACTGAACAAATCCGAATGGACATTTTCCGTACTCCCCAAGAATGTGACCTTTATATTTAACTCATTTTCAATATACTTGAATTCAATTTTAGTATCATAGCCAAAGACAGGGGCAGCTATTCTTAAATTTTCAAGCGCACAGCCAAGGCTAATATACAGGGCATGATTATCGGAATCAACAGCTGGTAATGCCCTTGTAAAATCAGGAATAATGGTGATATTATCTGATTCCACTTTAAATTTCCAGGGCTGGGTATTATGCCCTGAAGGGGCTTTTGTAGCATATTTTACCATTTTTAACATTTCATCTTCAGGAATCATATATTTTTTATTATTAAGTGATTAAGTTGATTATTTAATTTCAATAATCATCGCCGAACGTGCCGGAACAACAATGTTGTCTAAATCTTCTATTACTGTTGAAGAAATAATATCCACCCCTTTTGAATAGGTCTTGGTAATTTCTTTAAAACGCTCGGTTGCAAGCTTGCTTTCTTTCCTGTTTTTATTCAAAACAACCATTACAGCTTCGTTTTCTGCGTGCCGGAAAAATACATAAACACCATCCTTTGGGGCAAAATGTGTCAATTTACCAGTATGTATTATTGCTTTGTTTTTTCGCCATGTCTGGATCTTGCGTACATAATTTTGCATTTCTTTTTGCTGCCCGGAGAGTCCTTCCCCTGTAAAAGCATTAATTTTATCACCTTTCCAGCCTCCCGGAAAATCACTACGGATAATGCCATGATCTTCAGTGCCGGGATTTGACATTAAAACCTCGGTACCATATAAAAATTGCGGAATACCCCGGGTTGTCAGAAAATAAGCAACAGCCATTTTCAGCATATCAACATCCTCATTTACCTGAGTTAAAAAACGCGACATATCATGGTTATCAGGAAAAACTACCAAATTATTTGCATCTGCATACAAAAAATCATTTGATAAGGCTTCGTACAATTCAACCATACCCTGGCTCCATCCTTCTTTATTGTTAAATGCCTGTTTTACAGAATTTTGTAAAGGAAAATCCATTAAACTTGGTAAGTTACAGTGGTAACCATCGGCATTTAGTTTGCCTTTTTGCCAATAGGACACAATTGCGGGATTAAGGCTCCACTCCTCTCCTACAATATTAAAATTAGGATATTCTTCCAATACACGACTAGTCCATTCAGCCATCATGTTTTTATCAGGATAAGGCCAGGTATCCTGCCTTATTCCTTCCAGTCCGGCATACTCAATCCACCAAATACTGTTTTGGATAAGATAAGTAGCTAAAAAAGGATTTTTCTGGTTTAAATCAGGCATAGTAGGTACAAACCAACCATCGGTCATTTCGCTTTTATCTATTTCTGAGGCATGAGGATCCTGGTTTACTGTGCGGCGATGATTGGTAATTTTATAATCCGGGTAATTATTAATCCAGTCGTCCATGGGCATGTCATCCATCCACCAATGCTCCGATCCGCAATGGTTAAAAATCATGTCCATAATTAATTTCATGCCGCGTTTTTTAAGTTGATTAGAAAGCTCAAGGTAATCATCGTGCTCACCAAAACGAGGGTCTAACTTATAAAAATCGGTGGTAGAATAGCCATGGTATGAAGTTTTTGTCATATTGTTTTCCAGTACAGGGTTAACCCATACAGCTGTATAACCCAAATTTTTCAAATAATCCAGGCTATTTGTAATGCCCTTAATATCACCACCATGACGCCCACTTTTATCCATTCGATTTGGTTTTTCCTTCATTCCCGGGAATTCATCATTTTTAGTATCACCGTTTACAAACCTATCTGGTGTGATCAAATAAATAACATCCGAACTATTAAATCCTATCCGATTGGCTGAACTGTCTTTACGGGACTTTAGCTCGTATGAATAGCTGGCGATCGTCCTTTTTTCCGAGTTAAAAGTTAAATCAAAGGTGCCAGGTTTTGTCATTCCTGAAACATCAAGGTTAATAAATAAATAATTTGGGTTTAGAACTCTTGTAACACTTTCAAGACTTAGGCCAGGATAGGAAAGTTTTACTTCTAAACCAGCAATATTTTCACCATGAACCATCAGCTGTAAACTGGTGTTTTTCATTCCTGTCCACCAAAAAGGAGGCTCCACCCGAAGCTTAGGTTCAACCTGGGCTTACAGCCCCATTTGCAATAGTAATATTAAAAAAACTACAAGGATCTTTTTCATTTTTATTATATTAAAATTAAATATTGTATTTAGATGAATATCAAAACATTAGACAAATCTAGTACAGATTTAAATTAGTTAAACTGATATTTTAAACCAAATTTTATGAAACTCGAGCCTGGCATTTCAAATGAACTCTGGTTGTAATAATCTGCATAAATCTGTGAGCCACGATATCCGTCGAAGTATAAACCCAGTTTGTCTCCATTTTCAAATTTTACGGGAAAGGCAGAAATCCCAAAAACTAACCCTCCGGAAAATCTGTTTAGGGAAAAATCCGGCAAGTTTCCTGTATCATCTGTGGTTAAAAAATTTAGTTGACCTAGTAAACCAAGTTTTAATTGAACATCAGATTTAGGCAATGAATTCTTAAAAAGCACAAAGTTGTAGCTTAAAGGAATCATCATTTGTGATAGCATCAATTTTCTGTCGCCAATAAAATTGTTACCTACATCTGAATAGCTAAAAATTTGATTGCTGTACAAATAATCAATTCCTGTTTCAATTTGATTGTTTTTTACTGCATAATTTAAATGTACCCCTACATTCAGGCCGGCATTTGTAGCGCCTGTATAGGCATCCACCTGTGTATCAGCAAGTACAGCCATGTCAGTATTCTCCGTGATTCCTCCAAAATTTGTTCCAGCAAGTACTGAAATTTTTAGATGTTTGCTTTTAGATGTTTGCTCTACAGGAGCACATGACACTATTAAAATTATTGCTGCCCATATTTGAATTTTATTTCTTAAATTTTTTATCATCTGAATTGTTTTAAATTGCTGTTGCAATAATATTGGAAAATGCAAAATCAGCAATCTCATTTGATAGTTTTGAGGTCTCACTTTGCTGTAAGAAGCGTTCCACTTTTTTGTGAGAAGCCCTGAATGTATTCACCGGGCGATATTCCTTCGAATTTTTTAAAGGCCCTGTAAAAGGCTGCTTTTGAATTAAAACCACAATTATATGCTATACCTATAATTGTTAAATGGCTGTTGTTTTTAGACAAACATTGCACTTTGAATTCTTCGATGCGATATTTATTGACAAAATCGAAAAAAGATTTTTTTAAACTTGAATTCAGCATTTCGGAGAGGAACTCTGACTGCACCCCAAGCATTTTACTTAGTTTCGAAATAGTTATTTCAGGCTCGAGATAGGGCTGTTTTTGCTCCATATAAACGATTAATTTATCAATAAATTGATTTGAAGCGGCATTCGAAGGGTTTACTTTTTTCTCACCATCTATTATGTGTTTAATTGTCTCATTATCGGCAGCTTTACTATTTACAAAAACGTTCTGCTGCAACAGTCCAAAATAGCCTATTACAAGTACATAAACAGCTGCAAAACTATTGGTAATAATTAAGAGCAGATGATAACTGGCAAAATGAAAAATTAAATCAAGGTTAAATAATGCTACATTTACCCCATAACAAATTAGTGAGGCAATGGTTAATATTTTAAGCCAATGTAAATCAATGTCTTCAATTTTTGAAAAATTTTGCACAAGATTGTACTTATGTTTTTGAATCAGTTTTAATGCCCACAAATTATAAGTAATTGTAGAAATGGCGATGGAAAGTACTGATATTTTATAAAAAACTCCTTCTTTAAATAAATCATTTTCAACCAATTGTATTTTATCAATTGCAGGCAATTGCATAAAGTTAAAATAATGAATGATTGTAAAAACTATAAAAGGCACAAAATGCACTAAATGAAGCGGTTTAAACTTAGATACAGGAAACGATAAGGATTTTATATAAAACCATAATGCAGGTCCGTGCAAAAAAAGAGGAAGCCAATTCAGGTTAATTAAAAAAGGATAAGGAAAGTTATGACTAATATTATAGGATTCAATGAAGGTAGAAAAAAGGGCTAAAGCATACAAAAACAATATCAGGCCTAAAAACAGATCAGATCTGGATTTATTTTTTTTAGCTAATAACATAAATATCAGAAATATAGACTCAAAAGTTCCAATAATAAGCAGGTAATTCATAAAATTTTATGTCATTAATTAACAAAAAAAGTTAGGTGTAATCTATATTAGCCATTGAGTCCAAAAATAGCGAAAACAAATATATAAACCCTGAGAAATTATAGGGATATCCGTAAGAAGAATCTTTAGCCCAGGGGCATTTTTTCAAATTAGGTAAAGCAATGGCCCATCATGATTATCCTATCCATTCGTGCTTTAAAATGGCATATACCACATCATCACACCATTCTCCATTAATAAGTAAACTTTCTTTAAAATAGGCTTCTTTTCGAAAACCTAAGCGCTCTATTAGTTTTACTGACTGAATGTTTCGTGGGTCAATAGAGGCAATTACGCGTCGTTTATCCAATTCGTTAAACAGGTAATTGATGCATTCTTTTAACGCCTCTGTGGCATATCCCTTTCCTTGATAATATTGATTTATTGTACATCCTACTTCTGCCTGAAAATCGTCTCCTGCCAGAAAGTGCAATCCCACATCGCCAATCAGCACTCCGGTTTCTTTATTGATTATAGCAAATTGAAACCAGGTGTCTTTAATATCAATTGCAGGTGCAATCCTATGCTTAATAAACTCGTGTGCATCAGCTATTGTTTTGGGTATCCAACCCTGATATTTATTGACCTCTGCATTGGAGCGGTAACCAAAAAAGGCATCAGCATCAGTTAATACCAGAGGACGCAGTAATAATCGGGAAGTAATAATTTCAGGATTAACAGACATTTGGGAAACAAACTATTTTACAAAAAACCTACTTACTCATAATATTCAAAAGCATCGATAATATCAAGGTAAACGCCATCGAAATCAGCATCCAAAATTTTTTGAAGGTAGGAATTTGTATTGCCATAAATAATAGCCTGCCACTCCTGGTCCCAATATTTAACTTTGTAATTGCCAGGCCAGTCTGGGTTCACTGCGTCCATCCAGGAGGGTTTGCTGGTATTCCAGCTGGTTTGCCAATAGTATCGGTAATCCTCAGCCTCGCCAATTGACATATAAGAAATCACCATTCGTTTGCCACCATTTGCTTTGTCTTTTAATTGGTTAATTTCAGCAGAAGTAAATTCAGTCCCATCGCTAAAAAATAAATCCATAATCAGCAGATCGTAGTTTGTTGCAATTACTGCACTTATAAAAGCAGCTTTTGAAACATAATTATCAGGGTTAATCAAATATAAAAAGTTTTTAACCTGTGATAAACTGGTTACCGTTGCATTATTTTCATTGTAAATCGGGCTGGGATAAACAGGTATTTGGTTTAGCTCCCTTTCATCAGCAGCAAAGGAAATATAGCCTGCTGTGTTGTTTTGTGAATAAGAAACATCCATATTTGCTGGTGTTGAACAATAATCAGTTACTAAAATGGTGTTGCCCTCAGCATTTGATCTGTCAAGAAAAGCCCTCAAATAAGTGTTGTCATCAGCTGGAGTAGCCTGATTATCATTTACATACCCAAAAAACAAATCTTCCTGACCGTGGCCATCAATTGCGTTTAAATAGGCGGTATTTAATGGGCCGTCTTCTTCACCATTTGAGCTGACTAGTTCAACCCCATTCTGGGGGATAATCACAAAACTGGCTTTTGTTGCCTTTGCTGATTGACTGATTCCAATCACAAAATTTCGCATTTCTTGGCGTAAATCGGTGCCTTCTGGAACTAGGGATTCTTCGTCGCCACCACAAGAGGTAAAAATGGAAGCAATAATTAAAAAATAGAGTAGTTTTTTCATGGTTTTGAGTTTAATTTTATTTAAAATAAAACATATTAGAATAGGAACTTAATTATCATGCAATTTAGTATAAATATAATTTATTAGCACTTGCATTATTTGAAATCAACAGAGCAAAACTTCAGAATGCAACTTTATATTTTTCAGAATATTAGACAAAACAATTATATTTATCCCAGCAGCGAAACCCCAATAATTTTTCCTATGCCAAAAGTTAGTGCAGCAGCGGCTAAACCAAAAATAACCTGTCTGAAGCCAGAATACCAGACATTTTTCCCTGTAAACAAGGTAATGGCAGCTCCAATCAAAAAGAGCCCTACCGTGCTTAATACAACGCTTGTAATTACCGCATGCAATCCATTAGTAAACATAAATGGAAAAACAGGAATCACCGCCCCGATGGCAAACATTAAAAAAGAATAAATGGCAGCTTCCACTGCAGAACCTTTTAATTCCTCAGGATTTATGCCTAATTCTTCTTTTACCAATACTTCATGGGCTTGTTCCTTATCTTTCATAATATCTTCGGCCATTCGATGTGCCTGCTCTTCAGGTACACCCTTAGCCATGTAAATCAGCGCCAATTCAAGCTTTTCTCCTTCAGGATTTGTTTCAATTTCTTCCATTTCCAGTTGCATTTGGTTTTCATACAATTCCTGAGAACTTTTCACTGAAACCCACTCGCCCATGGCCATGGATAAAGCACCAGCCAATAAACCAGCCAAACCGGCTAACAGAACGCCATCCTGACCCGCTGTTGCGCCCGCCACTCCCATTACCAGGCTAAAATTTGATAACAAACCATCATTTCCACCCAAAACAGCTGCTCTGAGCGCATTTCCACCCATGGTTCGGTGCCTTTTTTCAAACTTTGTGATTTGATCACCAGTAGCACCTTCATCTTTATCAAGAATTGTTTGAAGAATTTTTACATGATTTGTCTCTGTCCCATCAATTTGCCGATTGCTTTTTTTCTTTGAGCTGAGTACTGCATTGGAAATGCTTTTTTCGGTATCCATCATCACACCCAGTAATAAATTGTAGCCAAAAATTTTTCCAAGTGTATTTAAAATTCTGGCCCTCCATGAAGGTATAAAAATGTTTTCCAGGTTAATGTTTTCTTTTTTTGCAAAAGCTATTGCATGGCTTTTTTCAATGCCACTCATTTTCTGATAAACACTTGCAATTAGTTCATCCTCTTCATGTTTGGCCAATTGCTGGTATAAAAAACTGGCATCAATTTCAGTTTGAATATTTTTTTTTGTCATCAAGTTAAAGTTATGGTTAACATTAAAAGGACATACATCACAACAATATTATACAAAATCTTTAGGAAAGTAAATTTTATCTTATCTATTTTATTTGCACATGAATATGGTCATCGTGCCTTACAGCATTGCAACCATGGAACCTGATTTTTTTACTGGACAGCTTCATCCTTTCTTTCAAGTGAGGTTCAATAAACATCTTGCCAATTCGTTGGTCATTAACAAGCAATAAAATTAACTGTTTGGTCCGTTTTTGATCAAATATCATATCATCCTTTTTCCACTGAGGTACAAAATAATGTAAATAGCTGTATTGCCAATAACCAAGCTTCGCACACTGTTTTGGCATATTGGTTTCGCCTTTTTGGGGATCTTCATAAACACCGTAGCCAATAAATGAAGGAGCAGATTTATTTAGTTGTACTTTTGTACTGCTATCAATATAAAAAAAGGCCAAATCAATTTTTTTTCCATCGCTATGACTTAGATGCGGATAAAGAGGAAATTTGTATATAAAAGGAAAATTAGCGTCGAGATAAGCAATTACGGTACCAGGATAGTTCCGTTCCATCTTTTCTGCAACATCTTCGAGTGATTGTCGAAGTTTTGGTCTTACATAATGCCTGTTTAAGATACAGGTAAAAATATTTAATGGCTTTAAGTTTGCATTTCCATATACAGGCATGGGTACCCGCCCAAAGGGTTTTGCCAGTAAAGGTACAATTAAAAATGTCACAAAAAGGTAAAAAGCTATGAATATCAGCGGTTTAACAATTTTTCTTTTAACTCCTTTCTCCAATTTTTTATTCACCAGGTGAAAGGTGGGAATAGTTGCTAATAATACCAAACCCCCAACTTGAGTAAAGACTGTTAGTACAATGATAAGGATAATAAATCCAATAATTTTAATTATTTTATTTACCATTCTGCTTTAATTACTTTAAGCAAAAGTATAGTTTTTACTTGTCAAAAAGATCCGATTTGAGTTAAAACCAATTCACTTTTTTCAAGCCCTGATAAACAGATCGACTGTGTCGATATATTGCTAACAACCAGCATATTACCAGAATATATGGTGTGTGATTCGTTCTCAATTTTCAAATCAATACTTCCTGAATAAATATGAACAAGAAAATAATTGCAATTAACACTTACGTTAAAATTAACAGATTCATTCTCTACAAGTATCAAAGCAGAAACTTCACTTTTTAACTGATTCTTGGTCATTACATTAAAAT
>JARGGF010000750.1 GCA_029210905.1 Bacteroidales bacterium
CTCCTCTATTAAAAGCATAGGCAAAACTTGCACCCAGGAATCCACCCACGGCAGATGTGCCCGTGAAAACATCAGCGAAAATTGAGATGAAGGAAGGGATAATATTTTCATAATTGTAAAGAATAACAGAAAGGGCGCCAATAAAATAGATAATTGCCATAGCAGGCACCAGCTTTTCTGTCACTTTAGCTATTCTTTTAATTCCGCCAATGATTACGAAAGCCAGAAGCACGGCTAAAATTGCTCCGGTAATATAGGTATCAATTCCAAAAGTAGCTTTTACCGAGTTTGAAATACTGTTAATTTGAGGCAGGTTACCCGTTCCAAAAGATGAAAAAACGGTGGCAATAGCAAATACGATTGCAAGCCATTTAAGATTGAGTTTTTGTCCAAAAAGCCTGAAATCAGCATTTTTCATATAATACATAGGCCCACCGGAGATAGAACCATCTTCAGCCGTTTCCCTGTATTTGTGTGAAAGCGTTACTTCTACAAATTTTGTAGTCATACCCAACATGGCTGTTACCAACATCCAGAATAAGGCAGCAGGTCCTCCCAAATAAATCGCAAGTGCAACTCCGGCGATATTACCAGTTCCCACAGTTCCTGAAAGCGCAGTAGCAAGTGCCTGAAAATGAGAGGTGTCACCTTTGTCGTCCTTTTTATCAAACTTACCTTTTACGATATGAATGGCATGCCTGAAATACCTTATTTGCGGAAATTTGAGATAAATGGTAAAAAACAGACCAGTTCCTAAAAGTGCAAATACAAACCACTCAGAACCACCTATTTGCGAATCAATAAACTGAAGTATATCGCTAAAACTCATTTTTTAAACCCTTAAAATTAGTAACAAAGTCACAAATGTAAAAAAATGCCTGTAAAGCAGAAATTAAATAAAGCGAGCAAGTGGTTTATAGGAAAGTAGAAAGTCTGAAATTTGGTCTAAATTCTTAAAAATTGAATTCCTTTTTATTTAAAAATAAACAGATTCCCACAAAAAAATGAAATTCTGTAAGAATCTGTTTATTATCAAGAAAGAATTTTTTTCAGATTGATTTATATATTTTGTACTAATTTAAATTTAGCTTTTACTGGTTGATGATCAGAGAATTGGAAACCAAGATCTATATTTGTAATGGATATATTTTCAATATTAGGTGAAATTAAAAAGAAATCAATAATAGTGGTTGGTGAGGTTTTTTGATCATAAGGTTTCATAACCCTTCTGTTTGTGGGCAGATTTTCACTATAAATCCATTTCCAGGTTGAAGGTAAATAATCTTCATTAATTTCACTAAAATCATCATTATCAAAAACATAACCTGGAATATCTTTTTTAATTTTTGGCGGGCATTGATTCCAGTCTCCACCTACCAAAATGTAATTACCCTTACTATATTCATCCAATAAAAAACTTTTTAAATAGTTCATTTGTCCTTTACGCAGGGAGCCATCATCATAGGCCGAGTTATGTGTATTAATAATTAGAAGTTCCTTGCCATTTTCTAAAGGAAAACGTTTAACTAAAAAACACCTGTCGAGCATAAAGAGGCCTTTAGGAAAACCATAATTACCAGGAAAAGAGTGTCTTACTACTATATTGGCTTCAAACCGGCTTAATGACATCAGGCCGGAAACAACTTTGCCATAAGGGTTTGTTGGAGGCGTGGGAACAAAAAATACATCGTAATTTGTACCAAAATATGCCTGGTAATTTGTAAATTGGGATGCAATGCTATCATATTCGTCAATTCTGTAACTTCTTTTCGATTTTTTATCAACTTCCTGTAGTAAGAAAAAATCGATACTATCCTGGGATTTTAAAAAATTTACTACTCCTGCAAGGTTTTTATGAACATTAATTTCCGGTGGGCGTACTTGTTCACCTCCATCGTAAAAAAAGTCCATCGACTTGTCAAGGCCGCAGTATCCTATATTCCAATTGACTATGGTAAATTCAAGTGTATCCGGTAAATTTTGTACTTTTTCCTTTTCTGCAACCAAAGTAGTCAATTCTGGTTTGTAATCAGTAATTACCGCGGTAAGTATTAGGCCAGCAAAAGCAAGAGCTAAAAAAAGTATTATGTAGCCTAATATTTTGAGAATTTTTTTCATAGGTTAAGTTTTTGGTTAAATAATAATCAATCAAATTTAGTTTATTTTTTATATATTGGTACACAATTATTTCAAATTATTGCACTTGTGTTAAATAACCTATAATAACTTAACTATGAAAAAAATCTGTACGCTGTTATTGTCCATTTTCTTTTTTTCAACTCTGGCTTTTGCTCAGGAAGACACTACTAAAGCTGAAAAAAAGGAAAAAATAAAGAAAGGATTTAGTTTTGGAGGAATTCCTGTTATTGCATATGATACTGATGTTGGACTTAAATATGGTGCTTTGGCAAATCTTTATCATTATGGCGATGGAAGTCGCTACCCTCAATATGATCATTCTTTATACCTTGAATGGTCAAGAACTACAAAGGGTAATGGAATTAATCAAATTATCTATGATTCTGAGAAATTAATACCCAACATGAGAGTAACTGCTGAAGTCTCATACATGACTGAAAAGGCATTGCATTTTTTTGGTTTTAATGGCTACAATTCATATTATAATGCTGATTTTGAGGATGATTCTGACGAAAATTCCTCCTACGTCTCCAGGGTGTTTTACCGTCATGATCGTAAATCTTTGCGTTTAAAAGCGGATTTTCAAGGGAATATTGGAAGTAAAAAACTTAGGTGGCTGGCAGGAATAGCATTTCATAAAACTACAATTGCATCTGTTGATATTGCTAAATTGAATGAAGGTAAATCTGATGAAGAGTTGTTACCAGACGTTCCAGGATTATACGATTATTATGTAGACTGGGGTATTATTAATGCTGACTATGCAAAAGGGGGCAATAATACCATGCTTAAATTTGGATTAATTTATGACACTCGCGACATTGAAGCAAATCCAAGTAAAGGAATTTGGGAAGAGGTTGTTTTTCTTACTTCACCAAAAGCTTTTGGCTATGATGAATTTACTGTAACTGCGTTATTTCTGCATAGACAGTATTTTACACTGGTTCCAAATACTTTAACATTTGCTTATAGATTGGGTTATCAAACCAAATTAACAGGAGACATACCCTATTACCTTCTCCCATATTATACTGATTCAAAGCAGATTAAGGATGGTTTTGGTGGTTCAAAAACAATCAGAGGAATATTTAGAAATCGTGTAGTAGGCGATGGGGTTGCTTTTGGAAATTTTGAATTCAGGTGGAAAGCAATTAAAACCTACTTGTTTAAACAAAATTTCTACATTGCTTT
>JARGGF010000751.1 GCA_029210905.1 Bacteroidales bacterium
TTCAATTTCTTCCTTGCTGACTATCCTGTTTATCTGAATATCAAACAGGAGTTCGGTTCAACTGGCAACCCCTTCAGGCAATTTGCTGTTTTTGGTTTTAAAAAAAAATGAATCAGCTGGCAGAATAAATTGATAATGATCACCCGGATTCATCATCAGTAAAGCCGTTTCAAAACTTCCTCCCTTATGTGTAATATCGGCTACTTGCATTTTAAAATTGCCATCAAATTCTTTTGAATTAAAAAGCACCGAATCATTAGCTGCACTATATTTGAGAGTTAACTCCAAATAGTCTCCAATTCTAACAGGAATTTTATTAGCTGATTCTATAATTACTTTGTACTTTAATCCATTCTCATCCTTTTCAAAACCAGAATATTTTCCCTTGTCATGACAAGAAAGAAACATGATCATTACCATTACATATACAAATATGAATTGGTATTTGAACACAATTTTATTAATACGACTCTTTCTCATTTGGAAAATCAAGGTTTTTAACATCCTGGATATAGGTTTGGACTGCCCCTCTTATTTCGGCTGATAAATTATGATACCTTCTTAAGAACCTGGGAGAGAACTCCTGAGTAATGCCAAGCATATCATGAATAACCAAAACCTGTCCATCAACATCAGGGCCAGCGCCAATTCCAATTATTGGAATAAATAGTTCTTTTGCAACCTTAGCCGCCAATTTAGCAGGGATTTTCTCCAGAACAACTGCAAAACAGCCTGTTTCCTGAAGTATATGTGCATCCTGAACCAGTTTCTCTGCTTCAGCCTCCTTTTTGGCCCTAACCACATAGGTGCCAAATTTATGAATGGATTGTGGGGTTAGTCCAAGATGTCCCATTACGGGTATGCCTGCACTTAAAACACGTTCCACTGATTCACGTATTTCATTGCCACCTTCCATTTTTATGGCATGTGCACCAGTTTCTTTCATTATTTGAATAGCTGATGAAAGTGCCAGCTTTGAGTTGCCCTGATAGGAGCCAAATGGCAAATCAACTACGATTAGCGCTCTTTTTACCGCCCTAACAACTGAGCTGGCATGATAAATCATTTCATCAAGCGTAATTGGCAAAGTAGAATCATGCCCGGCCATTACATTTGAGGCAGAGTCGCCTACCAGAATGACATCTATGCCTGCCTGGTCAATAATTTTCGCCATAGAATAGTCATATGCTGTAAGCATGGATATTTTTTCCTGCTTCAACTTCATTTCATGAAGCACATGCGTGGTAACTTTTCTTACATTAAGATGAACTGACATAAGTGTTTATTTTAGATAACCATATTTAAAAAATATCCTGGCAAAGGTATACTTTTCGGAGAAATAGCACAAGTATTATAAGAGGCTATTCTTATTTCTTTATATTGTTATTTTAAACTAAATAAGGTAAACTTTGGTTTTATTGTTTTTATTGTAATTGAGCACTCCTTATTTTATAATCAAAACTTAAAACCAAACTATTTTCTGTCTTTTTGTCATGAAAACTGACACATCTTAGCCTGTTTATTTTATAGGATGCGTCAATATTACATAAATTTTGAATAAATATCTCATGGCATAATGATTGACAAACCTTAAACAAATTATAAAATGAAAGCGTTAAAATTTAAAAAACAATAATAAAATGGGAAAAATAATCGGAATTGATTTAGGTACTACAAATTCATGTGTTTCTGTTATGGAGGGTAACGAACCAGTTGTTATTCCAAATAGCGAAGGGAAAAGAACAACGCCTTCTATCGTTGCCTTTATTGATGGTGGCGAGCGTAAAGTTGGTGATCCAGCTAAGCGTCAGGCTATTACAAATCCGGAAAAAACTATATTTTCAATAAAAAGATTTATGGGGGAAACCTTCGATCAAGTTTCTACAGAGGTTGGTCGTGTACCTTATAAGGTGGTTAAAGGGAAAAACAATACCCCAAGAGTATTAATTGATGGAAGGGAGTATTCCCCTCAGGAAATTTCGGCCATGGTGCTTCAAAAAATGAAAAAAACTGCAGAAGACTACCTTGGACAGGAAGTTAAGGAAGCAGTAATTACTGTTCCTGCCTATTTTTCTGATTCCCAACGTCAGGCTACTAAAGAAGCTGGTGAAATAGCAGGGCTTACTGTAAAAAGAATTATCAACGAGCCAACAGCTGCTTCT
Source organism: Bacteroidales bacterium (assembly GCA_029210905.1). Taxonomy (GTDB): domain Bacteria; phylum Bacteroidota; class Bacteroidia; order Bacteroidales; family NBLH01; genus NBLH01. The sequence goes on from JARGGF010000751.1 coordinate 2,163, forward strand.
TTGGCTTATGGCTTGGATAAAAAAGGACAAGATATTAATGTGGCTGTTTTTGACCTTGGTGGCGGAACATTTGATATTTCTATTCTTGAATTGGGAGATGGAGTATTTGAGGTTAAATCTACAAATGGTGACACACATTTAGGTGGTGACGATTTTGATCAGGTTATTATCGATTGGCTTGCAGAAGAGTTTAAAAGTGAGCATAATATTGATCTAAGAAAAGATCCTATGGCGCTGCAGCGTTTAAAAGAAGCTGCTGAAAAAGCTAAAATTGAACTATCAAGCAGCAGCTCCACTGAAATCAACCTGCCCTATATCATGCCAGTTGATGGAATTCCAAAACACCTTGTAAAAACACTTAGCAGGGCCAAATTTGAGAAACTTGCCGATGTGCTTATACAACGAGTTCTTGAACCATGTAAAGCTGCCTTAAAAGACTCAGGTCTAAGTACTTCTGAAATTAACGAAGTAATACTTGTAGGTGGATCTACACGTATTCCGGCAATTCAGGATAAAGTAAAGGAATTTTTTGGTAAAGAACCATCAAAAGGAGTTAACCCTGATGAAGTTGTGGCAGTAGGAGCAGCTATTCAAGGTGGTGTTTTAACTGGTGAAGTCAGTGATGTACTTTTGTTAGATGTTACTCCATTGTCATTGGGTATTGAAACTATGGGAGGAGTAATGACAAAATTGATTGAATCTAATACAACCATCCCAACTAAAAAATCTGAAACCTTTACCACTGCTGTAGATAATCAGCCATCAGTTGAAATACATGTGCTTCAGGGTGAAAGGCCTTTGGCAAAAGACAACAAAACGATTGGTCGTTTCCATTTAGACAGTCTTCCACCAGCACCTAGGGGAGTTCCACAGATTGAAGTTACTTTTGATATTGATGCTAACGGGATATTAAATGTATCGGCAAAAGATAAAGGAACTGGTAAAGAGCAAAGTATCAGAATTGAAGCTTCATCCGGCTTAAGCGATGCCGAAATTGAAAAAATGAAAAATGAAGCCAAAGAGAATGAGGCAAAAGATAAAGAAGAAAAAGAGCGTATTGATAAATTGAACCAGGCTGATAGCATGATTTTCCAAACTGAAAAACAGTTAAAAGAATTTGGGGATAAATTGCCAGCAGATAAAAAAGGTCCAATTGAAGCTGCAC
>JARGGF010000752.1 GCA_029210905.1 Bacteroidales bacterium
CTAGGAAACCTAATAATTTTCAATCTCTTAAAAAATAGGATTAATTTTGAAGATCTAAATATGCCTCAATTTTAAAAAAAGAATCAGCAAATATATTTTAATTAGGTCGATTTATTCTTTTGATCAGTTACAGAAAAATAAGGCATAAACGATTTATCATTATGGCAATAAAATTAAAATTTCTGATAGAATACATGCACAAGTTCCGTTGGTGGTATACTGGTGGCATTATATTTTTGGCTTTAACCATCTGGGTATCAGTAACTATTCCCGAATACCTTCAGAAAAGTATCGACCTTATCCCGCTCGGGCGAAGCGGAAATGAAAGCCAGTTTTACCATTATGTATTTATTATTTTAATCCTGGCTATTGTCCTTATTGCTGTAAGGACAATGTCGAGGGTGCTGTTTTTTATTCCCGGCAGGTTGATAGAAAGAAAGTTAAAAGGAGAAATGTTCAGGAAGCTAAGTTCTTTCGGAAAAGATTTTTTTGATAATAATGATACCGGCTCTTCCATTTCAAGAATAAATAATGACATCAACGGGGTGCGCATGATTACCGGATTTGGAATCATGCAATCGTTTAATATCCTGTTTTCACTTTCAGTTACTCCTTATAAAATGTGGCAACTTAGCTGGGAATTAACCCTTTACTGCATTTTTCCATTGGTGCTTATTTTTACAATTGTGCGTTTTGGGATGGTAATTATGGTAAAAAACACCCATTTAAGAATGGCTAGTTTACAGCGCTTGTCCGGAAGGACGGTTTCATTCCTTTCTGGAATTAGTGTAATTAAAAGTTACAATATGTACAATTGGGCCGAAGAGAAAATTGAAGAAGAGAATGTTTCTTTATTAAATTATACATTAAAAATTGCCTGGGTTAGATCTTTCATCATGCCATTGCTTGGAAATCTTGAACAAATCTTAAAAATAGTCGTATTATTTGTTGGTGGAATGTACGTAATAAATGGCAAGTTTACTATTGGTGAACTAACAGCTTTTATAGCTTATGCCGCTTTGCTTACCATGCCAATTATGGGGTTTGGTTGGGTTTTAACCGTTTTTCAGCAAGGTTTTGTAGGTATTTCAAGTATTCAAACTATTATGAACAGGAAAGGTGTTGATGACGATAAAGTTCTTTTACATCAAGGTGATAAAGCAAAATTGTTTTCAAATGGAATTGAGGTAAAGAATTTGAATTTTAAATATTATAATGGGGATGTTCCAGTATTAAAAAATATTTCATTCAATATAAAACCTGGCGAAATTATTGGAGTAACTGGCGAAGTGGGTTCAGGAAAAACTACCCTGGTAAATTGTATCAACAGGTACCTTGATATTGGAGAAAACCAGATATTTTTAAATGCAAATGATATTTCGAAATTAAGAGGCTCAGAAGTACGGTCTGTAGTGCGCACGGTTAGTCAGGATGTTTTTTTATTCTCGGATACCATTGAAAATAATATCCGGTTTGGTGCCAAAGAGGCTGAGAAAAATAAACCTATTGACCAGGTAATTTATCAAAGCTCATTGGTTGATGAGATTCAGCGTTTTCCAAATCGTGAAAATACACTGGTTGGCGAAAGGGGAATAATGTTGTCAGGTGGGCAAAAACAGCGGATTAGTCTTGCCAGGGCCCTTTATACGCCATGTGATTTATTAATTTTAGATGATGTTTTCTCAGCTGTTGATAATGAAACCGAACGGTTTTTAATAAAGCAGATATTTGAAAATCATGCTGCAAAAAGTTTGCTTATTATTTCGAACAGGGTAAGCGTTTTACAAAGAACTGATAAAATTCTTGTTTTAGAGGATGGCGAGTTGGTTGCCAAAGGTACTCATAATGAGCTTATTGAAAAGTCCGATTTTTATAGAAAAACCTGGGAATTGCAGGAAGAACCAGCCTGACATTTTTCGGATTTTCATTAATAACAAAGAGCTGCGAAAAATATAAAAAGTAATTTGATAATGAAATTTAAGTTTTTAAAAACCAAAGATTGGAAACTTACAAAAAACTTTGCCCGGTTTTTTATTCCACATAAAATTTGGGTTATTTTAAGTGTAGTTTCTATTCCTTTTAGCACAGTTGCCAGTATCGCATTTTTATGGCTCATTGAAAGAATTATTGATGATTATATTGTGGTAAAGGACATCGCAGGATTAAAAGTCTATTCCATTTTACTGGTTATCACCCTTATTTTAAATTACCTGTTCGATTCTGTTTATAGTTATTCTTTTACAAAAGCTGGAAATTTAGCCATTAAGGACATGCGGAAATCTTTGTTTGCGAAAACGATGCGTTTTCCATTAAAATATTATGATAAAAATCCTATAGGTGTTACTTTATCTCGCCTTACCAGTGATATGGAATCACTATCAGAATCATTTGCTTCTGGAATTATCGGGCTTTTGGCAGATTCCATTAAAACAATTGCCCTATTATCTTATCTATTTTATCTTAACTGGAAATTGACCATTGTAGTGCTGTTTGTAGTGCCTCCTATTGTTCTGGTAATTAAATATTTGCGAAAGAAAATAAGGACGGCTTACGACATTAGCCGTACCAGCCTTGCCCAATCTGCAAGTTACCTGCAAGAATCGCTAAACGGTATAAAAACTGTTCAACTTTATTCGGCTGAAGAAGAAGCTTTTATGAAGTTTGATAAACTAAACAGGGAATTTTGTGATGCTCAAAATAAATCTAATGTTTTTGATTCTGCCTTATATTCCATTGTTGAAGGAATTACCTCTATTGCGGTAGGCCTGGTGATTTGGTACGGAGCTATTCAGATATGGGATTTTGGCTACACCATTGGTATATTAATTGTGTTTGTAACCACACTGAATCGCTTATTTATTCCGGTAAAACAATTTACCCAGCAAATTTCAACCATTCAGCGTTCCTTGTCGGCACTGGATCACGTAAGTTTCCTTTTTGAACAGGAAGAAGAAGAATTACCAGAAAGACCTGAACCTTCAGATCTGCCTCAGCAGATTGAATTTCAGGAAATTGAATTTAAAAATGTATATTTCAGCTACTCAGATGAGGCTTCGGATGTTCTAAAAGGCATTTCATTTAAACTAAAAAAGGGGCAAAGAATTGCACTAGTTGGAAGTACAGGATCTGGCAAATCAACCATTATAAAAATACTTACCAAAGCTTATACGGGTTACAGGGGATCAATTACATTGAATGGTAAGGAGCTTTCAAGCATTCCATTAAAACAAATTAATGAAACCATTTCGTTGATGCAACAGGATATATTTATGTTTAACGACACCATTGGGTTTAATATTTCACTGGGCCGTCAATCAATAACTGTTG
>JARGGF010000753.1 GCA_029210905.1 Bacteroidales bacterium
TTTAATAATTGACTCGGTGTACAAGGAATTAGGAAATAATTTTTGGCCAGTTTCCTACAATTATTTAGATTTTTCAGGAACTGATTTTATGAATAAACGTATTTTAGAGGAAAACCCTAAATTATTAAAATTGAATATAGCAACTAAATTCTGGATTGAATTGAATGCCAAAATTGGGTTTAGTAAAATGAATGAATTTTTTACCCAGCTTAAGAAAGAGGATGTAAAAAATCCTGAAGCTAAGCAGAAATTTTTAAATGTATTAATTTCATATACAGGGAACAAAGATATAGGAAAATGGTTTGGCGATTATGTAGATTATCTAATAGTTAGTGATAATTGAGAAATGAATGGATTTATTAAGTATTCATACAGACAAATATTTCCCTGGTAGGACAATGTATTCCACTTGGTGTATTGATGCACTAAAGGAGCTAATTATTTTGAATTAAGGAAAACATGTCAGGTTTTTCCATTTATAGGGATAAGATTAATAATTTATGTAAGTGTTTTGCTTAAAACAAACCTGACATGTTTGTTGCTCGGCTTGGAGCTCTGATAACTTTAATAAACAATCTTTTCTCAATCAAATAATTTACAAATAACTATAAATGAATGATGTACCAATAATAAGAAAAGGAAGTTTTAAGGATTATTTATCTGATGGATTTGGAGATGGCGCTATTACCGGAATCATGTTCTTCTTATTTTCTTTGGTTTACAATCCCTTATTAACCTCTATATGGATAGGTATTGTGGTATGGATTGGTATCATCTTGCTTTTTATTGGCATTGGGTTCCCCACTGAAGAATATTATAAGCGCAAAAAACGCATTAAAAAACTAAATTCAGATAAATATATATTTCTGCATGATAATAATTTTACCATGCACCCTGATTTATATCTTGAAGGATTTTATAGAGATTTTTGGTTTCGCGTTTTGCCAATGACCAAATGGGAAAAATATAAAAAGGACTTTGAATATGATATTATACAGGCTTTTTACAATTTGAATGCTGAAGAAGAAAGATATGAGGAAGAAAGAATGAGTGGGGATTATTTTCTTGGAAAATTAATTTTTGAAAATCATTGTGCTGGGTTTATACCGAAGGATTGGCAACAGCCAGACTTTAAGGCAAACTTTGATGGTTTGATTAGCATTTTCAAACGTGAAGGATTAATGCCCTTGTTAAAAAGTGATTGGGAAGAAAGATATGGTAAAAAATTAATTGAAACGAGTATGAATGAAGAAAAATCGAGGACTAAACAGATTTTAAAAATCGGGAATCTGGATATAAAATATATTAAACCGGCTAAAAAAGAATTGTGAGAATTTAACATCAATTATAAACCTAAAAAAACAGCCTGATTATGACAAGAAAGGAACACCTTGAATTTTGTAAAAAATGCTTAAACCAGAAATTTGATACCAAAACTGGAATCATATGCAACATAACCGGAATGGTAGCAGATTTTGAAGGTAGCTGCGTAAACTATCAACATGATGAAACAGTGAGAGAAACCGCTAACGAAAATGAAGAATTCGTTAATGAAGAAGCAATAAGGCAGTTTGATGAGGAGATGATTAATAAATTAAAAGTACATCAGCATTTTTATTATGCAATTGCTGGTGGATTGTTAGCTACTTTAATAAGTGCGCTAATTTGGGCTGTGGTAACTGTTTCAACTCAGTTTCAGATTGGATATATGGCCATTGGCGTCGGTCTTTTGGTAGGTTTTTCTATCCGTTTTTTCGGGGCAGGATTAGACAGTAAATTTGGATACCTGGGTGCCATTTTATCGCTACTTGGATGCCTGATGGGAAACCTATTCAGTCAGGTTGGGTTTTATGCTCAGGAACAGGCTTTGGGTTATTTTGAAACCATGTCATATTTAAATTTTGAAATAATAATAAACGTTTTGGTTGAAGCTTTCAACCCAATAGATTTATTATTTTATGGCATAGCTGTTTATGAGGGATATAAATTTGCTTTCAGAAAACTATCTGTTTACGAACTAAATATGTTAAAATCTGAGAGTTATGATGGTCATCCAGCTGGTTCAGGATTAAGAATGCCACTGGTGATTGTTTCTCTCGCTGTTATTGGCTTTTTCTTTCTTAATATCAGTAAAGGTGCAAACGGATTTAAAACTTTTAAATATCAGTCCGGGAAAAAAATGTCAGAAGGTGAAATCATAGGTGGAAAAGAACATGGAAAGTGGACTTACTGGTTTGAAAATGGCAATACACAATCAATTGGTTTTTATAACAATGGAATGCCGGACAGCTCCTGGCAATGGTTCACTGAATCGGGAAATTTATTAAGGGAAGGTAACTATAAAAAAGGCCTGGAGCATGGCCTGTGGATGAACTATTATGCAAGTGGTGCCAGAACTGACTCAGGAAGTTATTTTGAAGGCAGGATGAATGGAGAATGGAAATTCTGGTTCGAAAACGGGGACCTTTATCAAATTGGTCACTTTAAACGAAACCTTCAGGAAGGCATCTGGAAAACTTATTATGAGAATGGTCAGATTAGCAATGAAGGGAAAATGAAGGAAGGTAGTCCTATTGGTAAATGGAGTAACTATTACGAAAATGGGAAACTGGAAAGCATAGTTACCTACCTGCCGGATAATATCATCAGTATTGAAAATGCATGGGACAAAAACGGGAAACAAATTGTTATTAACGGAAACGGACTTTATAAATCATATTCAAATACCGGCCAGTTAATTCTGATGGGGAATGTTGAAAATGGTAAAAAAACAGGAAAATGGCAGAGCTACTTTGAAAATGGGGATTTAAAAGAAGAAGGTACTTACAATAATGAAATTTATCGCCTTGCAAATTCATGGAATAAAAATGGGGCGCAAATTGTTAAAGATGGATATGGAACTTATGAAACCTATTATCCCGAAAGCCAAAATATTTTTGAAACAGGCATGATCGAAAATGGACTTAGGGAAGGTCTTTGGAAACTAAATTACCAAACAACAGGAACAGTGTTTCAGGAATCTAATTATGTAAAAGGAAAATTAAACGGGATTCAAAAAGTATATTTTGAATCGGGGCAACTATATTCCTCTGGTGAAATGATAAATAGTTTACGTGAAGGCGAGTGGAATTGGTACAATGAAAACGGGACAATTTCATCCACGGTCAGCTTTATCAAAGATAAAAAAGAAGGCGTACAAACTATGTGGAGCGAGATAGGAGCGAAAACAAAAGAGGAAATCTACAGGAATGGGGAATTGGTTGAAGAAGAGATATTTACAGGCGAATAATTGTCATTCTTCAAAAGATGAATA
>JARGGF010000754.1 GCA_029210905.1 Bacteroidales bacterium
TTAAAAATTCATTGGTGAAATCTTTAACTATTTGTTGTTTTGCAGTCATCGCAAAAAGTCCGGAGGGTAACAAATCACCAGCAAGAAAAACAGCATCCGGTTTTTCATTTTCAATTAATTGAAAGAGTTTTTGGTAACGATCGGTTTTACCATGTAAGTCTGATGCAAAAAAACAGTGCATAAAGAATCATTTGGTTAGAATTATGGTAAAGATAGCAAAAGACCCTGCTAAACAAGTCTGTTTTTGTTTCAAAAAAAGTTAAGATTTTACAGTTATTACCACTTTCCCTTTTACATTACCATCTTCAAGGTACCTGATGGCCTCAGCAGTTTCCTCAAGTGGATATAATTTGTCAATTACTGACTTTATTTTGCCAGACTCAAGTAACTCTTTGATTAATAGCATGTCCTTTTGATTTATATTTGCAATAAGCACTGCAATGTTTTTGCTTTTTATCATTGACTTGAACATAAGCTGAAAAATCCTGGAAATTGAACCTCCAGCTAAAACATACTTGCCATCGGGTTTTAAGATAGGCTTGTAATCAGAAAAAGAACGGTAAGCGGCAATATCAAAAATCAGATCAAATTGTTCATTATTTTTTGTAATGTCTTCATTGGTATAATCAATAACCTGATCGGCACCTAAAGATTTAACGAGTTCTTTTTTTGAAGTGCTGCAAACACCTGTTACCTCCGATCCAAATGTTTTTGCAATTTGTACAGCAAAGGTTCCAACACCACCAGAAGCACCATTAATAAGAACCTTTTGTCCGGATTTAATGTTACCTTTATCTCTAAGTCCTTGTAAGGCCGTAAGTGCTGCCATGGGAGCAGCAGCTGCTTCTTCAAAACTTAGATTTTCAGGTTTTTTTACAAATCTATCCGCATCAACACAAACATACTCAGCAAATCCGCCATAACTGCCTTCGCCAAATACTGCATCGCCTGGCATAAATTGCTTTACATTGGAGCCTGTTTCTTCAACTACACCTGCAATATCTGCTCCAAGTATTTGATGTTTTGGTTTTAAAAAGCCTGCACCCATCAATCTTATTAGAAACGGGTCAGCTCTTAAATGTCGCCAGTCGTATGCATTCGCCGATGAAGCATGTACTCTAATCAGTAATTGATTTTCACCAGGTAAAGGTTTTTCAACTTTAGCAAGCTTTAACTGGTCGGGTGATCCAAATTTTGTATATATTATTGCTTTCATTGTTTCAGTATTTTTAGAGATTATCCTAAATTCAGCATATAGGATAATATACAGTTATAATATGCCATTTATTTTGCCTGAGCAGTGTTTCCCAGCCCGAATAAATCCTGGGGCTTCTCACTAAAAGAATCATTAAACAATGAAACAGTAAGGAAGATATATGCAATAAAGGCAAAAACAATAAGTAATTGTTTTACAGATGTTTTCTGGATTTCTTGCCGGTCTTTAACTTCACAAACTTCACCAGGACAATATTGAGCTTTTTCTTTATAAAACAGTGAATAAAATTTACAGCCCAAACAAATTCCAAAGGCAGTTTCAAAGAATAAAAATATCAGACAAATAAAACAAATAAGTCCTGTTATTGGACTATAGGAGTTAACAATTACCTGTAGCACCAACATAATAGTAGCCAGGATGACTCCTATTATCCAGGCAAACTTCTTTTGTTGGGCTCCAACATATTCAGGTACTTGATTTCGAACAATTAGTCGGCCAATAATTAAAGAAGGCGCGAATTTAGGATTTATAAAGACCCGGATAACTATATCTGTTAGGAATATTACAATGGCATATTTTAGCATGGTAAAATTTCCTTTTAGAATAACCACCATTATTGAGATAAACATCATCAGAAACAGAATTCCTGCTCCAGCTCTTATTTCTCGTTCGTTTAATACAGGAATGTTGTATCCCTCAACGTTTTCCCCAAATTTAAATATTTTCTTCATATTCTCTTTTTTTTTTTAGTTTCAAGTAAAGACGTAATGTTTCATACGAATGTTACATTTCATTATTAATTTCAAAATAATTCTTTTATGTTTTTATTGGTTCATTATTTCCATCTTCTAATCTGAAAGTAAATACTTCCTCAAGTGGCAGGTTAAAAACATGTGAAATACGAAAGGCCAATTCTAATGAGGGAAAGTACTTTTCATTTTCGATGGCAACTATCGTTTGACGGGTTACCCCGGTTTTATCGGCTAATTCTTGCTGGGTCATTTCATTTGCAAAAAAGCGCAACTTTCTGATGCTGTTATTGATATAGCACTTTTTCATATTAAAATCCTTTTTGGTAAAAATAGAGTTTGGCAATTTCCGAAATTATACTGGCTGCAAATCCTGAAAAAAGTAACAAAAAAAACATCATGTAGGTTTGCATTCCTATTGCTTGCGAACCCATTGCCAATAAAAATCCTGCTGTGAAAATCCAGTGCGAAATTCTTATGGCTTTTAGTTCAATAAGTTTATCCCGTTCATCGCTGATTGTAGGCAAATCCTCATTTGTAACTATCTTATTTACAATTGAGAAAATAATATGGATGATGATTTGAGCAACTATGGTTACTGGTATCAATATAAGGAAGGCTTTTCCCCAGAATTTAAAATCATTTATTATTTCAGGATTTCCCGAAATATAGTTGTAATATAGAAATAATGAATAGCTTGCCAAAATCAATATAGTATTTATTAAGGTCACTAGTATTTGTTTTTCTTTCTGGTACATAATTACCTCCTTTGTTTGATTATTTTTACTATGTGTATGAAAAATTAGATACAAAGATAAAAAAATTATCTACGATGTCAAAATAAACATACACAAGTTCAAAAAATTTTGTAAAATTATTTCTTCGAAATTATTAAGAAGTATGGTTAATTGTTAAAATGGGATGAAATAATTATTTTATAATTCGGGTTTTCCTTTAAATTGTGGTATTGTAGTTAATGCTGAAAAAGAGTGGCGTTGAGCTGCTATTTTGTTGAAAACAATATCCAATCAACGCCTGCTTCAAGGCCTGAAAAAGACTTAATTTTTAACTCTTTAACCTTGTTTTCTCCCAATACAGGGAAAATGATCATCTCAGGGTTATCGCATATTACTGCAAGCCTTATGTTTTTCAGAAATTCATGTTTTTTTAAAAGGAGATAAGATTTTCAAAACCAGTCATTTCCATTTTAAGTTCACATCCCGTCAAATTGTTTATAATCCCTTTTGTTGATGAGGTTATCATTTGGTTTTTGTTAAGGTAATTCCATGATTCAATGATATCATCGACAAATACTTTACCTACAAAATCTCTTATCAATATG
>JARGGF010000755.1 GCA_029210905.1 Bacteroidales bacterium
CTATTGCACAATTATTAAATAATGATACATTGTACCAAAATCTTGAGAATGCTTCTTATCACCTGGCACGACTAATGCGTGACATGCATGAAAATCCGAAACGTTATGTTCACTTTTCATTGCTTGATGTGGGCAAAACCATCTACGTTACTGACCCTAATGATAAAAAAGCACAAAAAAAGAAAAAGAAAGAAAAACAGGAAGCAGTTGAAGAAGATAAAGGGACTGAAAATAAATAACTTATGAAAAAGTATTTCTTCAATCTTAATTTTATTTTGCTGTTGTTCTTGAATGCCTGTACCGGAAAAGAACCAACAGAAAATATTAATTTAGACCTGAATACTTTTATGAGTGATTGGCACTTGGCTGCAACTAATGCAGACACCACTTTCTTTGATTATTTATCTGATGATGCCATTTATATTGGTACCGATGCCAGCGAACGATGGACTAAAAGCGAATTTGTTACTTTTGCCCTTCCTTATTTTAAAAAAGGAAAAGCATGGGATTTTAAAACCAGGGAAAGGCAATTTTACTTTGCTGATAGTGAAGATATTGTTTGGTTTGATGAAACCCTTGATACCTGGATGGGTATTTGCAGATCATCCGGCGTTTTAAAAAAAAATAAAAATAATGAATGGAAAATAAAACATTACCATTTATCGTGCACTGTGCCTAATGAAAAGGTCAGGCAATTTATTGAATTGGTAGCTGAAAAAAAAGAAGAGCAATCTGTGGAATAAATTTCCATAATTGCTCTTTAAAAAAAAACACTAATTCTATAATCTGATTACCGTTTCATTGTTTTTGCAATAAAATCCCATTCTTCTGGTTTAACCGCTTCCAGGAAATTAAATTCTCCGGCACCAGCAAGCCATTCACCTCCATCTATTGTGATAACCTCTCCTGTCATGTAACCCGAAAAATCTGATGCCATGTAAGTTGCAAGATTTGCAAGTTCTTCATGTTCGCCAGTTCGTTTTAAAGGAATTCGTTGAATCAGTTTTGCGGCCATTTTAGGATCGGGGAATAAGCGCTCCCATGCCCCTTTTGTAGGAAATGGTCCTGGAGCAATAGCATTCAACCGAATATTATATTTCCCCCATTCTGCTGCTAATGAACGGGTTAAGTTTAAAACACCTGCTTTGCTGATTGAAGAAGGTACCACATATCCTGAACCTGTACTTGCATAGGTAGTAACAATACTTAAAATGTTACCAGGCACCTTTTTTTCAATCCAGTATTTTCCTATAGCCAAAGTAAGATAATAGGTTCCTCGTAAAACGATATCAACCACTGTATCAAAAGCTTTGTAACTAAGTCGTTCGGTAGGGCTTATAAAATTACCGGCAGCATTGTTTAATAAAATATCAATTTTGCCAAATTTCTTATCGCAAAAGGCAATTAGCTCTTCAACAGCTTCTGCATGTCGCACATCTAGTTGGTATGGAATCACTTCATTACTGGTAATCTGCGTTATTTCATTGGCAGTTTTCTCCAATACCTCTATTTTACGGCTGCATATTAAAACTTTGGCACCCAATTCCGAAAACTTAGTGGCCATGGATTTTCCCAAACCAGTTCCTCCACCGGTTACTATAATTACTTTATCTTTTAGAATATCTTTTTGAAACATAAGCTCTTGTTTTAAATTTTAGATTAAATTGTATGACAGTTAGCGTTTAAAGATACAATTTTATTTGCACCTGGCTGGTGATTTCTTAAAATTCATCTGCATTTTTTAGCGATAGTTTCCTACATTTGCTGCCTTGTATCATTTTTAATTAAAAAAAATTGAAGAATAAAGCTGAAATCAATATCAAAAAACTGTTTAAAAGTTGGAGTGGTGAAGAACTTCTCAAATCTGATGCCTTGCCCGAATCTGGTTCATACAGAAAATATTACAGACTTTTTGGGGCAACAAAACAATGTATTGCAGTTTTTAATGAGGATAAAAAAGAAAACCATGCATTTATAGAGTTTTCAAAGCATTTTCATGCTAAAAATTTACCGGTTCCGAAAATATTAGCAGAGGATACCTCAAATTTCATTTACCTGCAATCAGACTTAGGTGATATATCACTATATGAGCATCTTGAAAAAGAAAGGAAAGGAATCGATTTTCCCGATTCACTCTTTAATTTGTACAAAAAAGTTTTGGATAATCTGTTACGCTTTCAAATTATTGGTGCTGAAGGGTTTGATTATTCAATTTGTTATCCTCGTGCTGCTTTTGATAAGCAATCAATGATGTGGGATTTAAATTATTTTAAATATTATTTTCTGAAACTTGCAAAAATTCCCTTTTACGAGCAGGAGCTAGAAGATGATTTCCAGCGTTTTACTGATTTTTTATTACAGGCTGATACCAATTATTTTTTGTATCGTGATTTTCAGTCGCGTAACATTATGGTAAAAGATGGTGAGCCCTACTTTATTGATTATCAGGGAGGAAGAAAAGGTGCACTTGCCTACGACCTGGCCTCTTTACTTTATGATTCCAAAGCTGATATTCCACAAGAAATCAGGAATGAACTTCGTCTGTATTACATTAATCAACTCTCAGAATATCAAATTGATAAGCGTAATTTTGAACACTATTATTTTGGATACGTTCTCATCAGGATTTTCCAGGCAATGGGAGCTTATGGTTTTAGGGGCTTTTATGAAAAGAAAACCCATTTTTTACAAAGTATTCCCTATGCAATTCAAGATTTAGAATATTTAATTGAGAATATAGATCTTCCTGTTCATTTGCCTGAGCTATGGAAGGTTATGCGCGCCCTGACTCAATCGGAGGAGTTGATGAAATTTAAAAACCCAGATAAAAAACTAACCGTGAGTATCTTCAGTTTCTCCTACAAAAAAGGACTTCCTTCTGATGATATGGGGAATGGTGGAGGTTTTGTTTTTGATTGCCGGGGCATTCACAATCCTGGACGGTATGAACAGTATTTTAATTTAACCGGGCGTGACAGGGAGGTTATTGATTTTTTTGAAAAAAATAAAGAAATGGATGCTTTCCTGGAAAGTGTTTTTGCTTTGGTTGAAAAATCAGTTGAAAAATACCAAAAACGTAATTTTAGCAGTCTTATGGTTTCATTTGGATGCACCGGTGGCCAGCATCGTTCAGTTTATGCTGCGGAAAGATTATCAACACATTTAAAACAAAAGTATGATGTTGAGGTTATTTTAAACCATCGCGAACAAGGACTCGTATTTCATTAATGTTTCTTTAAAAAATACAAGTTGTTGTTTTGCTAAATCATATTCAAACCTAAGTTGAGCGGTTGAAGCACTGCGAAC
>JARGGF010000756.1 GCA_029210905.1 Bacteroidales bacterium
AATGCAAATATTAATGTTATAAAGCAAAATAACGGAAATACCAATATTAATGGGAACTTACTTGGAACCAAACTTGCAATAAGCGATATAGTTGAAAATAAAGAGCTTGGAAAATTTGATATTATTGATACCCTGAACTTTAATATAAGCCCTGCAGGTGATGTTGAAGGCGTTTCAAATGGTAGGATAAACAACCTGGAACTAATGGGTTATCGCTATGAATCAGTCACCTTCGATGCCATTATCAATAAATACGTATACCAGGGTGAGGTAAAAATTGTTGATCCAAATATTAAACTGGATTTGGAAGGTATGTTTGTGAATAATGAATCGCTCCCAAAAGTAAAATTCACGACAAAAATAGAAGAATTTATTCCTCATAAACTGAATTTATACGATGACAGTTTGTTCAGTGCCCGCCTAAACCTTAAAGGCAGCATTACTGGTCTGGATCCGGATATACTTACCGGTAAACTGGAATGTAAAATCAATAAATTGACTAACCAGTATGGCTCAATCCAAAATAAAGAAATTGATATAAAAGCAGATTATGATAAAATTGACTCAGTAAAAACCATCCAGATATTATCAGAATTTTTAGACCTAAAACTTTGGGGTGATATTAAAATTAGCACTATTGCAAGTTCTTTTCAGGAATACCTGAATACCTTGATGCCCTCACTTGCCGATTCGCTTAATTATGTCCCGGTACAGAACATAGACAGCCTGTATACAGCCCTGGCTAAGGACAATAATTTTGATTTTGATATCAAACTTAAAGACCTCAGCGATATTGGCACCATGTTTTTTCCTGATATAAAAATTAAACCTGGCACTACCATTACCGGAAAATACAATCTTGAACCAGGCAATTTTTATCTACAAGGTTACTGCCCAACAGTTGATGTTGCCGGCACAAAAATGGACGAGATAATTGTTAACGGAGACAATCAGGATCAAAGATTTAATGTTTATCTCAATACAAATAAAATCTTCTTAAGCGAAACGAATAGTCTTGACAATACGCTTATACACAGCTATATACAAAACGACAAACTGTACGTCAACATTGACTGGAATAGTTTTTTGGATTCATTGAATTACAGTGGTGATATTTCATTAAACGCATCCCTGGAAAACAGGCTGGATGCTGATCCATTGATCAAGCTTGAATTGGATTCATCAACTTTTAGCTTTCAAAAAAATAAATGGATAATAAACAGTAACCAGATATTAATTGACACTAATTTTATTGATTTAGGTCATATTTATGCTTATAGCAATAACAAAGAAAAAATTGACATAAGCGGGCGTCTTTCTGCCAGTAAAAAAGATACGCTTAAATTACAACTAGATAAAATACAGCTCAGCTCCTTTAACACACTCTTTGATGACACTGGACTTCAATTACAAGGAACAGTTTATGGCAACACTCAGATTGTAAGTGTGTTAGGTAATCCCCAGGTTAATTCGGTAGATTCAATTCTTGGACTTCAATTAGATGATCATAAGCTTGGAGACGTTCGTTTAAAGGCCATTTGGGATAATAAAAACTCCATACTTGATTTGTATGCCGAGACCCAGTTGATCAATACTAAAAACATGATATTGACCGGGAAATATTTTGTTGAAAAAGACGACCTAGATTTTAATATCGAAGTCAACAGGTTCCCATTTGATATGGCAACACCATTTGTGCAGGAATACATCTCTGATATAGCAGGAAAAATTAGTGGAAACATAAGTATAAAAGGAACCAGCAAAAAACCAGATATAAGGGCCGGATTAAAATTTGTGAGGGCCGGTTTTAAGGTTAACTACCTAAACACTTATTATACATTTACGGACAGCCTATTCATTGAAAATAATATGATTAGGATGGACAGGATGAAAATAAATGCAG
Source organism: Bacteroidales bacterium (assembly GCA_029210905.1). Classification (GTDB taxonomy): domain Bacteria; phylum Bacteroidota; class Bacteroidia; order Bacteroidales; family NBLH01; genus NBLH01. The sequence continues at coordinate 1,904 of JARGGF010000756.1, forward strand.
GCAGAAACAGTTTTGCCTGGCTTTCGGGCAAAATAACACATAAAAACTTTGATGATATTAAATTAGACATATCACTAGAACCACGAAATTTCCTTTTCTTAAGAACTCAGGAAACAGATTCCTCTGCTTTTTACGGCACTGTTTATGCCAGTGGTGGAATTGGTATAAAAGGAGGTGTTGATAATATGGATATCAACATCAAATTAAAAACCGAAAAGGGTACCCGTTTTTTCCTTCCACTTAGCTCAAGCAGCGAAGCCTCTGAAAGCAGCTACATTACATTTGTAAGTTATGATACTACGGACACAAAAAAGGAAGTAAAACACCAGGTTGACCTAAGTGGTATGAACATCAATTTTGAACTGGAAGCAACCTCTGATGCTGAGATGCAAATAATTATGGATGAGACAGTTGGTGATATGATTAAGGTACGTGGCATGGGTAACCTTGACATTAAAGTCAACAATGTAGGGGATATTTTCCTTTATGGGATTTATACGGTTACTAAAGGCGATTATTTGTTTACACTTCAAAATTTGGTAAATAAAAAGTTTATTGTTGACCAGGGAAGTACCATCCGCTGGAGCGGGGATCCATACAATGCAGCCATGGACATGACAGCCGTGTACAAAATTAGAAAAGTCCCTCTCTATGATTTGATGAAAGAAGAAAGTTTTAAAGAATTGAAAACCAACGTAGAATGCCTTCTGGGAATGAAAGGAAATCTAACTGATCCACGCATTGAATTCGGTCTTAATTTGCCCGATGCCAAAGAACCTGTTATTTCAAATGTAAACGGATTGGCACAAGACGACTTAAACCAACAAATACTTTCGCTATTAATATTAGGTCAGTTCCAGCCCCTGCCTGGCTTAAAAAGTGATGATGCCTCAGCTGGTGGAGGCGCACTTTCAAACAATGCTTTTGAAATGCTTTCTAACCAGCTAAGTAACTGGTTATCAAAAATTAGCGATGATTTCGACATTGGTGTAAATTACAAGCAAGGGGGTGAAATGACCTCAGATGAAGTTGAGGTAGCCCTTTCCACGCAACTATTTAACGACAGGGTGAGCATTAATACCAACCTGGGAGTGGGTACAGGAACTACCACAGAAACTACCCAGTCGGAACAAAGTTCAGCCAATAAAATTGTAGGCGATGTTGAAATTGAGGTAAAATTGAACAAAAAGGGATCGCTCCGCTCCAAAGTATTTAACCGCACCAACCAACGAACAGAATCGAGCGATCAGGCCCTTTATACACAAGGTGTTGGTGTATTTTATAGAAAAGAGTTTAATACCGTTGGTGAACTAATGGATGGATTTTGGAAAACCATTACCTTCCAGAAAAAGAAAGAAAAGGAAGAAGAAGAAAAACGCAAAAAAGAAGACATTAATAAAG
>JARGGF010000757.1 GCA_029210905.1 Bacteroidales bacterium
TTTTGGGTGGGTGAGAAGTGCCAAAGAACTCTAATGAACATTTCTTGTGATAATCGGACGCTTCATTTAAAGGCTCGTAACAATATAAGCACTTATTTTTCATCATTTTCTTGAATTGGTATAACGCTAACTGCTCCAATACAGTTTTTGCAGCAGGCCAGTAACAAGCCCATTCGATCATTCTGATTTATTTTCCAATTTTTTGAAGCAATATCTAATAACCATCCTTCAGGAATTAAACCCTCAAAAAATGGAAACAGACGCTTATCTACATATGGTTTATCTGTTACAGGCATTGTAAAACTAATGAATTCGTTTGGGTGTAGTTTTACATAATTCGTATCATACTGAAAAATATACTCACCTTCATCAGTCTCTTTAACAATTCCGGCAAAATGTTCTTTATAATATACTTTACCCTGTCTCATTCTGAAAGTTCTTTACTGTTTACTGGCGCTAATTCATGTCCAAACATTTTTAATACAAAATTTACTTTATCAAGGTTAAGGTTTGTTTTACCCTGTTCAATTTTACGTATTACAGTTAACGCAACCCCTGCTCTTTCTGCAAATTCTTCTTGAGTCAGATTAACTTCTTTTCTACGCTCCTTTACAAATTCTGCCAACCTTTTCATTATATGTATTTGGATATAATTAATACAAATATAATCAAATTATATGTATTTAAATATAATATTTGCGGATTAATTTAAATCATATGCTTTAACATATAATTGATGCACAAAAAACATGAAATTGACAAATTGTAAATGAACCAAAAGATCATCTTTGCTCTTTACTTTGATTTTTAACGAGATCTTTCTGAGCTTTCGTTGAGAGGTAAATAATAAATATATGCAGTTAGCACTGTCAATCTTCTTATTATCGGGACGAAGGAAAATTTTATAAGTTGCTTTTGTTTTCGACTAAATGATCTGGTAAACAATCGGTAAACAAATTATCGAAAACTTTGAAAAAATCGGTTTAAATTCCCTACTGACCTGAAATCCTAAACCTAAAAATAAAGAGTTATGACGAATGAACGTCATAACTCTTTGATAATCAGAGGTCACGAGCGGATTCGAACCGCTGTAGCTGGTTTTGCAGACCAGAGCCTAACCACTCGGCCACGTGACCATTTCTTTGGGAATGCAAAATTATAAAATATCTGCAGATATCCGAACAAAAATATCAATTTTTAATAAAATGTCTTATAATAAGAACTTTATATAGTGTTTTGATAAATTTTAGGCTTGAATTGAGTACTTTGTTTAAAATTAAATGGCAATAATTATTAAAAATTTGCTAAATCTTCTTTAATTTAGTCAAATATTCAAAAATTTGATAGCAGGACCTTATAATTTTGCTACTTTTATGTAAAATAAACTAATGAATCAGGAATATTTAAAAAAACAGATTGAACAATTGGCTGCCGAATTAGATACACTAATTCGCATTATCGAAGATTCTGATGAAAATGAAAACTCATTTGGTGGGATTGAATTGGTAAACATGGGCCTTATGGAAGCACTCAATATCAATCTGGAAGAAATAAATAATATTCCTCTCGAACATTTTATTGCACACATTACTATTGACAATCAACTAAATAATGCCAATCTTGATTTGCTTGCAGATTTATTATTTAAAACCGCCCGGGTTTTTGAAAAGCAGCAAGACAAAGAAAATGCTAAAAGATTATTTCATAGAACTTTACAGATATACATGTACTTAGCTAAGGCAGAAGTTGACTTTCCTTTTGAGAGGCATTTAAGAATTAAAGAACTGCGTGAAATTCTCCTTCAGTAATTTTTTTTATTCGAGGATTTAAAGACCTCCACCTCTTTTAAAGTGTTCGATTTCGAACTCAATTGTTTTGAAATCGTACAGGAATATAGAAACATAAATTTCCTGAAATGCATTTTAAAATGCTCATAATCAGAGCTATGATGTTTTTGGCATAAAAGATGATTTATCCCTTATGTTCATTTGTAACTTTATAAAAATTCAGGGGGAAATATCATGAAAAAACTATTAGTAATTTTAACATTAGTGTTTATTAGCACAAGTTTAATGGCAATTGATGAAGGTGACTTTATTAAAACAAAAGATGGTACCTTTTTCTTTTTGAAAGTTAAGAATACAATTGCTGCAAATTTTATTGGGGTTAAATCAAACGGGGAAAAGGTAAAATTCAACAGATACGATGTTATTGGATATTGCAAAGATGGCGAGCAATTTGAAAAAATGCCGGTTTACAAAAATAATGTATTAATTGGTGAAGAAGACTTTATGAAAGTTGTTTGCTATAGAAACGGAATGAAACTCTATGAATACGAGTATCAGAGTGGAAATACCGGAAAGGAATCAAGAAGGTATTATGTGTTTAAAGACGATAAGTTTGTTGTTGAAATGGACTATGTAAATCGTGAAACACTTACTGCTTTTTTTGATGCAAAATAGACACAATTCAGATCACTATTTTTTAAAAAGCAATTGTTTAGGCAATTGCTTTTTTGTTCATTTATATTTAAACTGTATCGTGTCCGTACAAAAAATGGCTGGTTTAATGGTTAAAAAAAATGTTAACTCACTCAAAATTAGCAATATAATACTTGTGGCATTATTCCAGCATTCATATTAATACAGAAATTGGTAAATCAATCGGTAATTATTATGAAAAAGTTAGTACTGATTCTTTTATTTGCCTTCATTGGCACCTATGCCTTTTCTACCGGAGATGAGCAAGATTTTATTTTAACAGAAAATGCCTGCTTCCATTTCAAAAAAGTTCGTTTTGGGTTTGGCAACCATCTTATTGGAATAAAGGCAAATGGGGAAAGACAAAAATTCTTGCGCGATGAGGTAATACAATTTTGCAAAGGAGGATTTTTATACGAAAAAGCCCCAATTGTTAAATATAACAAGCCTACAGGATCCTATGATTTTATGAGAGTGATTTGCCGCAGGGATGAAATGACCCTTTATGAATACAATAATGAAAAATCATGCAATAAAGACCAAATTCGATATTTCGTTTTTAGAAAAAATCGTTTTGTTATTGAGCTTTGCAGCCATAAAGACGCCAATCTGATGGCAAAATTTATTTCGGCAAATTAGAAACTATAGCTCCAATACTTGCCCTGTTTTTGAAATTATAGTCAAAATGCCTATAGACAACGGTTCCTGATTGGTCAATAATAAAAGTTGCCGGCACCGGAAGTACCGCTTTTTCCTTTCCATTGTTTTCAGCAATGCTAATTCTTTTAAACCTCCTTATTTTCTTCTGATATTCAAGGGAAAC
>JARGGF010000758.1 GCA_029210905.1 Bacteroidales bacterium
AATTGCGATTTTAAAATTAAAAAATTACGAAAATACTGAGCTCTGAAAATATTATTAATATTTAAAAATATTCAATGTACTGAAAGAAAAGGTATTGTTTTTGCTATATCTTTGTAATCTTTTGAACTCTTTTTGTTTAAAAGATAAATTTATTATATTTGACTTCAGTTTAACACTGAAACTTTCACAATTCATTTGTAGATAGTTACACATTGATAGGTAAAAAGTTCGGAATGGATGAAATTTTAATTGATCGGGACAGTATTCGCGATGTTTTTACACGAATTAAACCTTATTTTAAAACCAAGTTAGGGAAATATACACATCAACGAATTTCCGGAGATTGGCATTTTCATGGTTTGGGTTTTGTAAACGGAGACATGACTTATGTTTTTGGTATCAATATTGGCTTTTTTAAAGTGAGCACCAAAAGGCATTATAGCCATGTTGGGATGAACGTTTTGGTCCGTACCAATGGAATCAACCGTGAATTAAGATTAAAATACCGCGATTTTTTCAGGAAAAACCTAAGTAAATGGATTTCAGACGACGAGATGATTTATACTTCAGACAGGGGCGGAATTGGCAGTGAATTTCCCAGGTATAAAGCGCTAAGCGAATTTTCCTCAAACGATGAAATTATTAAGTTTTTGGAGGAATGCATTGACGGCATTCATAAAGTATACCCCAAAATTGCTGAAAACCCTGAAAAACTATTTGAAAATGTATTACGTGCGGCTCCACCCTGGCACGATTTGTTGGTGCAAATTGCCGGAGAGTATAGTGTTCAGGATTAATACCCCTTGATATCAAATCTACATGAGTTTTTTATATCCATCATTCTTTTGGGCTTTAATACTTATAAGTGTGCCCATAATAATTCATTTATTCAATTTCAGAATCTATAAAACTGTATATTTCAGTAATATACGTTTTCTTCAAAATATTAAAGATGTAAGCGAATCCAAATCGAGGCTTAAAAATCTTATTATTCTCATTCTTAGAATACTTACCATAGCGGCTCTGGTTGTTGCTTTTGCCCGGCCTTTTGTCCCTATAATTCAAAAGCAGGATGCTTCAGGAGAAAGCATAGTAAGTATATATCTTGATAATTCATTTAGCATGAACGCGGGCAGTCTTCATGGCAACCTTTTTGATGCTGCTAAAGAGCGGGCCAGGTTGCTTACTTCGGCCTATGATAACCGACAAAAGTTTCTATTTCTTACAAATGACTTTAGTGCTAAACACAGGATTATAACAAATAAACAGCAAATTCAACAATTTATTAGCGATTGTAACTTGTCTGCCACCACAAGAAAATTTTCTGAGGTTATAAATTACCGCAAAAATTTTTTAAAATCTGAACATAAAGATGCTGATTTTCAGCATATTTTCTACATAATTTCTGATTTCCAAAAATCTGTCTGCGATTTAAATAATTTTGTAACAGATTCAAATACAATTACTTACTTTCTTCCTCTGGCAACAAGCAAGGTAAACAATATTTATATCGATTCCTGTTGGTTTGCTTCACCTGGCAGAAACCTGAACAAACAGGAAGAGCTGATGGTGCGATTGGTTAATAAAGGGAGTGAAGCTTATCAGGATATTCCCATTAACTTGAATATTAAAGGGAAGCAGAAAGCAGTGAATAGTTTTGATATTGAACCTGATGCTACAAAAATTATTTCTATTAATTATACAAATACTGAAACCGGATTGTTGCCTTCGGTGCTTGAAATTACAGATTACCCAATAACCTACGATAACAAGTTTTACTTCAGTTATCAAATCAAATCTCATATTTCAATTCTTGTTATAAACAATAGTGCAGAAAATAAGTATATAAACTCTTTGTTTAAAAGTGATTCAACTTTCCGGATTGCCAATGTAAACGCAGGAGGAATCCGAACATCGGAGTTTTTTCAATATCAGTTGATTATTTTAGATGGTCTGGAATCATATGCTAGCGGATTGGTTGATGAATTAAAAAGATTTGTTGCAAATGGAGGTGTTTTATTATGTATTCCGGGTGAAAATATCAGGCTAAGCGAATACAATTATTTATTACAACAGCTCGAAGTTGGGATATTACAAGCTGCTGATAATCAATTAACTTACATTGGTAAAATTAATTACGACCATTTTATATATAAAGATGTTTTTCTTAAAAAAGAAGACAAAATTAAACTTCCGGAAATTAAGAATAGTTACCCTATGGTGCTTGGTAATGCATCATCAAACAGGATACTTTTAAGCTCTGTGGCCAATAAACCGTTGTTGGTGCAGAATAACTATTTAAAAGGAAAAGTGTATACATTTGCTTTTTCGCTTTTGCCCCAAAATAGTGATTTTGTATTGCATCCGCTTTTTGTGCCTACCTTATTTAATATTGCTGCATATAGTCAGAATGATGAACAATTATATTATACCACAGGCAAGGCACAATTAATTGACGTTAATTTACAGCAAGCTGATAATGAAAAACCTATAAGGATTGTAGATAGTGAGAACAGAACTGATTTCATTCCTAAACAATCTGGAATTGGGGAGAGGGGTTTACGGCTGAACATGATGGACAACATCGTTTTTGCTGATAATTATTTTATCCTGGATGTACAGGACACGCTTTTAACTATTTCGTTTAATTACAACAGAGATGAATCAGACCCTGATTACTATCTGAATAATGAATTGTTGGAACTGGTTGATAAGCATGGGCTTAAAAACATAAAGTTACTACCAGCTGCCATTAACGAGCTTGAAATACAGGTAGAAGACTCTTTAAAAGAGCGAAAAGATATGTGGAAGATTTTTGTTATTCTTGCTCTGGTATTTCTGATTTCAGAAATTTTAGTCATCCGCTTGTGGAAAGATTGAACACTTGATAGTTCTAATTGATTATGGAGGAAAGTGGTACAAAAAATTATTATGGCGAAATAAAAGTCGACCTTCCCAACGCTACAACAGTGCTTGTTTTAGGAATACTTTCTATTGTATCATGCATTTGTTATGGTTTTTTTGGAATGATACTGGCAATAATTGCTTTGGTTATAGCCAATAAAGATAAACAAAGATACCTGCTCGATCCTGATTTCTACTCACTTTCTTCTTATCGGAACTTAATGTCGGGCCGCATAGTGGCTATTATCGGTTTAAGCCTTTCCGGCTTGTTTTTTTTAATCATTCTTATTGTCCTGTTTTTTAACATTGTAAATGAGATACCCTGGAAAGGGCTTACTTAATTTTATATCTGTTTATCCTGACGCGACACAATTTAACTGGCTGAGAATACTTC
>JARGGF010000759.1 GCA_029210905.1 Bacteroidales bacterium
GCCATTTATGATCTTCAATTATTAAATCATCAGCAACCAATGGCCCCCATGTTCCTGCCGGATAACCATGCAAGGCAATTTTAGGATCATTGGCCCATGCATCAATGATTGGCTGAACAAACCGCCACGAAGCTTCAACTGCATCTGCCCTGGCATAAAGGGTTGAATCACCCAGCATACAATCCAGCAACAATCTTTCATAAGAACTTGGTAAATAAGTTTCTGCCAAATCAGAATAATGAAAGTCCATGTTTACTGTTTGAGCTGAAAATCCAGCCCCAGGTACTTTCATTCCGAATTTAAGCAAGATACCTTCGTCTGGTTGAATCCTGATAATCAACTGATTGTGATGATTTTCTCTATCCTGGATGCTCTTGAACAACTGGTGTGGTGTGGATTTAAAATTAATAACAATCTCAGATACTCTTGTTGGCAAACGCTTCCCACTTCTTACATAAAAGGGGACCCCACCCCATCGCCAGTTATCAATAAAAAACTGCATGGCCACAAAAGTTTCAGTTCTGGATCCACTGGCTACCCCTTTTTCCTGTTGGTAGCCGTTTACCATTTCACCTTTAATCATTGAACTGGTATACTGGCCCCTGATGACGTTTTTCCTCACATCTGCTTCACTTAAGGGGCGCAAGGACTGAAGTACTTTTACTGTTTCATTACGGATGGAATTGGAATCGAGCAAAGCAGGTGGTTCCATTGCAGTTAACCCAACCAGTTGCATAAGGTGGTTTTGAAGCATATCGCGCAAAGCGCCACTCTGATCGTAATAACCGCCTCTGCTGCCAATGCCCAGACTTTCCGATGATGATATTTCAACATATTCAACGTAGCGGTTGTTCCACAAAGGCTCAAAAATTCCATTCGAAAAACGGGTCACCAGTAAATTCTGCACGGTTTCTTTGCCCAAATAATGGTCAATCCGGTAAATTTGATTTTCCTGAAAAATGGCCTGGATTCGACTGTTCAATGAAAGCGCAGTTTCAAGGCTGCTTCCAAAAGGTTTTTCAATAACAATTCTTCTCCAGTTTTCCCCATCAACCTGCTTATTTAAACCATAATGTCCAAGATATTCTGATACAGGTCCATAAAGTGAGGGTGGCGTAGCCAGATAAAATATGTAATTACCCTTGGTTTTCATTTCCTTATCCAGTTGAGTGAGATAGGACTTGAGTGCTCCATAATCCTCTGTTTCACTGGTGTTTATGGAAATATAATTCAGAAACTTTAAGAAATCATCTAGTCCCCCATTTACATTTTCCTTGATGTTTGCAAAGTTTTGAATACCCGCTTTCATTTTATCACGAAAACTTTTGTTTTCCAATTTTGTCCGCCCAACCCCTACTACAGCAAAATTTTCAGGCAATAATTTTTGATGGTATAAATCGTACATGGCGGGGATTAATTTTCGCTCGGTTAAATCGCCCGACGCTCCAAAGATCACTAATATATGGCTTTCTGGTATTTTCATGTTTTTGTCTTTATTAAATAATCTATGGCTAATTATCGCTCTGTTTTTATCGCCCTTTTTTTTGCCCTTCCTGAATTACGCATTATACGTTGAAGAAGAAGTTGTTCCCCCGGTTCCGGTCCAGTTGGTGTGAAAAAACTGTCCTTCTGGTTTATCAACCCTTTCGTAGGTATGTGCGCCAAAATAGTCGCGTTGTGCCTGCAAAAGGTTTGCTGGTAAAACAGCACTCCGGTAACCATCAAAAAAGGCTAAAGCTGATGAAATTGCAGGTGTAGGAACACCTTGTTCTACCGCAAGATTCACTACCTGGCGCCAGCCTTTTTGCGATTTATTCATTTGTTCAACAAAATAACCGTTAAGTAATAAGTTTTCTAAAGCAGGGTTTTTCTGGTAGGCTTCGGCAATTTTATTTAAAAACCCGGAACGGATGATACATCCACCCCTCCACAATAAAGCAATTCCTGCATAATTGAGGTTCCAGTTATATTCTTTGGCAGCTTCCTTAAATAAATGATAACCTTGTGCATACGAAATAATTTTTGAGGCATACAATGCATTTTTAATAGCATTAATTATTTCTTGTTTATTACCTTTAAAAGCAGGCGCCTCATATTTTAGCACCTTTGATGCAGTAACTCTTTCATTTTTAAAAGATGATAAACATCGCGCAAATACTGCTTCGCCAATTAAAGTAAGTGGCACCCCTATATCCAACGCAGTAATGCCAGTCCATTTACCGGTACCTTTTTGGCCTGCTTTGTCAAGTATTTTATCTACAATCGGATTGCCGTCCTCATCCTTAAAAGCCAGAATTTCGGATGTAATTTCAATAAGGTAACTGTTCAGTTCAGTTTTATTCCATGTCGCAAAAATATTTGAAATCTCATCATTTGAAAGTTTTAAAACATCTTTAAGAAGGTGGTACCCTTCACTAATTATCTGCATATCACCATATTCAATGCCATTGTGCACCATTTTTACAAAATGACCGGCACCGTCTTCACCTAAATAATCGCAACAGGGAAGCCCGTCAACTGTGGCTGCAATGGATTGAAAAACAGGTTTAACGTTTTCCCATGCTTTTGGGTCGCCTCCGGGCATTATCGAGGGTCCGTTTAAGGCGCCTTCTTCGCCACCACTTACCCCGGTGCCCATGAAATAAATGCCTTTTTCTTTTAAATATTTTTCACGCCGGATGGTATCTTCGAAGTTAGAATTCCCCCCATCGATAATTATATCACCCTGGTCAACAAAAGGGAGCAACTGTTCTATTACCTGATCAACGGGCCCACCAGCCCTAATCATCATCATTAGCTTCCTGGGCCGCTCAACAGCCTTTACAAATTCTTCAATTGAATAGGTAGGTATAAAATTCTTTCCCTTTCCCCGATTAGCCATAAAACGGCTAACAACTGGAGTTTTTTCATTGGGTTCTATTCTGTTATAAACAGCTACTTTAAAGCCATTTCGTTCCATGTTTAATACCAGGTTCTCGCCCATTACAGCCATTCCAATCAGGCCAATATCTGCTAATGACATATGATTATGTTTGTTGGTTTTTAGTCTATTTGAATAATTTTTTAATTTAAGATAATTTAAGCCCGAAATTAATCAATTGATTTTTATAAAATGGTTAGTTTTTTAGAAAACACATAAATATTCAATCCCATCATCAAAAGCAAACTGCTTTTTCGTAGTACAATAAAATTATTGCTTCTTCCAATTTCTATAAATATAGCCTTTTGGTCACTAGTCATTTTAATATCAAATGACCAGTGACTTATTACTATTTTCTATTTCTTAAAATACCCAT
>JARGGF010000075.1 GCA_029210905.1 Bacteroidales bacterium
AAAAAACTTTGATAGTATTCGTAGTTATCTATTTTATCGATGTGGCAATGAAGAAATGTCCACCGATTTAGCACAGGATACATTCTTGCGACTTTGGGAAAGAAAGGTCAGGGATGAAGGGAAAAAAACAATAGGACTGGCCTATACAATGGCCAACAACATTTTTGTAAGCAGGTATCGAAAGAAAAACTCAGAAAAGAACTACCTGGATTCATTAGAGTTCGAATTTTATGGTGCAACTCCTGAGAAAGAATTGGAATATAAAGAACTTAAGACAAGGTATGAACGTACTTTAGCTAAACTTGGTGAAAGACAGCGAACGGTGTTTTTAATGAGTCGAATAGAAGGCCTTAAATACCGGGAAATTGCTGAAAGACTTGGGATAAGCGAAAAGGCCGTTGAAAAAAGGATGAATACCGCTTTGCTTGAGTTTAAGAGAGTGCTTAAGGTATTAATTTATTTGGTTTACTTTTCGAGTTTTACAGATATTATTACTTTTTTTGTTTAGAACTATAAAATACTTGGATTATGGCTGAAGATATTCAAAACAAGGAGAATTTTGAGGACGATTCTAACGAATTATTCTCCATAATTCGGGTACCCTGGAAAAAGTCAACAGATGATGTTTGGAGCGGGTTTAAAAAGCAGATGATTCCACGGAAAAAAGTAATTCACCTAATGCCGGTAGCCAGAAAGTGGCAATTTGCGGCAGCTGCTGTTTTAATAATATCATTAGGCATTGGTGTATTCATGCATAGTTATACCATAGGAAGCAAAACTTTAGCGGGTAATCATATAACTACTGAATTGCCCGATGGTTCAATTATATATTTAAACGCTGAAAGTGAAATACACTACAAACCTTATTGGTGGTGGTTTAAAAGAAGTATTGACTTAAAGGGTGAAGCCTTTTTTGAAGTAAAAAAAGGGAAAGAATTTAGTGTTGAATCTGTAAATGGCACAACCCGTGTTCTTGGAACCACTTTTAGCATATTTTCACGTGGCGGGCAATATGAAGTAATTTGCGCAACCGGGAAAGTAATGGTGAAAGCAAAAGGTACGGAACACAGCATCATCCTGCTGCCATCGCAAAAGGCAAAGCTACAGGAGAACGGCCTGCTCGAAATAGAAAAGAATGTTAATACAGAGAACACTAAATCATGGCTGACAAATATGTTAATATTTACCTCTGCTTCTTTTACCCGGGTAATTAAGGAGATAGAGAAACAATATAATGTGGAAATAATCCTGCCCGAAGATTTATCATTGGAGTATACAGGCAGTTTTGAGAAGCTTGAATCGGTTGAAGAAGTGCTACATATGGTATGTCGCCCTTTTAACCTCAAGGTGGAGAAAAAAAGCGATAATCAATTTATTATACTGAGATGATACATCTAATTTGAGAAGAAAATATTACATACTATTATTCTCTCTAATCTCAACAATTAACATATCGGCCCAGGTAATACGGGTTGAAGCAAAGGATGCACCCTTAAATGGAATACTGATCAAAATAAGGGATAACTATTCCGTCAATCTATCTTTCGATAATAAAGAACTTGCGAAATACAAAATCACAGTTGATAAATATTTTTCAGCCCCGGACTTAGCCTTTGATTATCTACTTAAAGATTTACCACTTGATTATGAAAAACATGGCAGTGTATACCTTTTTTTTCCAAAAAAAGAACCTCTGCCAAAGTTAAAATCCTATCGGATATCAGGTAAAATAGCCGATGCCGAAGACATGGAAAGCCTTCCATTTACAAGAATTATGATCAATGGGTTGGGTATTATTTCAGATGAGTACGGAAACTTCAATTATGAGTTGAAAGGTGATAGTCTTTTTCAATTAAAAATATTTCATCTGGGATATAAACAATTAGATACCACATTAAACCCAGGTTTAAACAATAAAATCTATTTAAACACCTCAATTTTTGAACTACGGGAGGTGATTATAAAAAGTGAGCCCATTGTATTTTCGGAGCAAACAGGAAGCCAATCCGGTCTGATGCGCATTAATCATAAAGTGGCAAGGCTTATCCCGGGAAATGGTGACAATTCGGTGTTTAATATTTTACGCCTGCAACCTGGTGTGCTGGCAGCTGGTGAAGAATCGAACCAAATGATAATCTGGGGTAGTTATGAAGGTCAGAGCCTGGTAAACTTTGACGGAGTAACCATTTTTGGACTTAAAAACTATAATGACAATATAAGTGCTGTAAATCCATATGTTGTAAAAGATATTCGTGTACATAAGGGTGGCTTTGATGCCACCATGGGCGAAAGAGTTGGGGCAATTGTTGATATTACAGCTATAGACGGTGATAAAAAGAAAGCGGGCTTTAATCTCAATATCAACAATATGACAATGAATTTGATGGGTGAAGCACCACTGAGTAAGAAGATTTCAATTGTTGCAGCTTTCAGACAAACCTATTACAATTTGTATTCAGCTGACGATTTAAATTTACCACAACGCTCTGGCAGTCATATGCCTGACAACAGTATTGTTATTAAACCAGACTATATTTTTCGCGATGGTAATTTTAAGTTTTCAGGTCAAACTAACTATGGCGATTCATACGGCTTAAATATGTTTTGGGGACAAGACAATTTTTCATATTATATTGATCAGGCGCATACAAATGGCATAGTTTCACAGAATTTTGAGGAGAAAAGCAAACAATATGGTTCTAGGTTTCAGTACAATAAATTGTTAAAAGGAAGAGGCACCATTGAGTTAAATGCAGCTTATTCCGGATTAAATAAGAAAACTTCTGACAATCAAAGTAATTCAGGGATGAATATGAACCATAATATTCATAGCAAAGAAGAGACAGTCACTAATGAAATAACTGAATTAAAAACAACTTTATCAGGTAAAATTAGATTGTCAAATAAACATGAATTGGAGTTTGGCGGTGGTTTTATTACTAATTCAACCTACTTAGCAGAAGATTCTTTTGCAATTAACTTAACTAATCGGTTTGAACAGTCAACACGAATTCAATCCTATTTGCAGGAGAGGTTCGCAGCGGGTAAGTTTTTGTATTTAACAATTGGCCTACGGGCAAATTATGTATCTGAAATACAGAAAACATTCCTTCAACCAAGAATAAATATAAGTTTTACACCAACTGAACATCTTAAATTTAATGCCTCGTGGGGAAAATACAACCAGTTTATTGTCCTTAACCCCATTATTGATCAGTATAACAACTATCGTTATCAGTGGATGATAAGCGGCCTTAATCAAATCCCGGTGTTGGAAAGCCAGCATTTTACACTGGCCAGTGTTTTTAACCAAAAAGGGTTCAGTGTAAGTATTGAGGGCTATTACAAGGAAACAAAAGGGATTTCCAGATTTATCAGCAACGAAACAGATCGTATTCTCTTTAGCGGAATAGGAAAAACAATGGGTATCGATTTTTTTATGAAACAGGAATATAACGGGCATACTGCCTGGATATCCTATTCCGTTACACAAGCGCTGGAGTGGTTCCCGTATTTTCAAAATTCCGAATTTCAAAGTGCTTTGCATAACCAACGTCACGAAATTAAACTGGCAACAATTATAAACCTTCAGCCATTTTTTATTTCAGCAAATTATGTTTATGGTTCGGGTTTTATACCCAATGCAAGTACCAACAATATTATTGAAAAACAAATCCCCTACAGCAGGATTGACGTGGCTGGCATCTACCGCTTCTCAATAAAAAAAGCAAGGTTGGAGGCGGGCATTTCAATACTAAATTTACTCAATACAGAAAATATTAAATTCAGTAATATAACCCAAATACCCACATCCGACACCAATACATTAAATGTATATTCCGAGACCGTACCTTTTACTCCCGCAATATTTCTCAACATTTCTTTTTAAATGCTTTCATTAAAATATCCATAAAAATAAATATAGGGTAAAAGCACACTAATGCGGTATATTAATAAACGGCAACAATTGATTGTTGCCATATTAACAAAAGAAATAATTAATTAAAAAGAACATCCCTTTACAGGATGAATGTATAACAGTTAATAAATAAAAAAAGATGAGAAAAACAAATTTAGTTTTAGTATTGGCAGTATCGCTATCAGTATTATTTGCAGCCTGTGAAAAGACAGATGACCTTACAATTAAATCTGTAGAAGGTACTTATGTGGGCAAATTATCAACAGATATAGGACTTAAAAGTACAATAGGGATAGATGATGCAACAACCGAAGTAAAAGAAACAGGTAATGGGCAAATTGAGGTGCATTGTTTCGGCGGTGAACTTGATACCACATTTATGTTAAATTATTTCAATAACAACGACAGTGTTATGGTATGCCTTGAAGGTGATGCTTTTGAAAGTATGTACGGACATATGATGACAGGTACAGGCAGCATGATGTCGGGCTCTGGTGGAATGATGAGTGGTTCGGGTGGAATGATGGGTAATGGCCAGACCGACTGGATGAACCATATGGCAACCAATCATGAAGCAAATGATTTACATTTTGGTGGATTTGACATGATAAATAATACTTTTGATTATATTATCGAGGGGGGTGATATAAACTATCATTTTTTTGGGAAAAGAATAGAGAATTAATCCTTAATAACTGATAAATAATGGAGCTTGCAGTATATCTGCAAACTCCATTTAACTATTCTTACATAAAACTTTATGCTTATTCAATCCTACAAATTTTTACTTGATATATTCGCCTAAGTTTGATCATATCCGGATCAGATACAACTTAAACTCACTATCGTCCTTCAGGTAGAAATACCATGCTTCTCATAAAACAATCAATTTTACAAATCCTGTCCCGTTCACAAACCATACAAAAGCTTCCGGCATAGATGCCCGGAGCAAACATAAAAAAGCCATTTACAAACTATTTTTTATGCTCTCGTGTCAGGAAATGACAATTTCCTTGGACTATTATTTAAGAATTTTATCTATAACGCAAAAACAGAAGTAGTATGAGCAGAAAAAACAACAAACTTGTCGGAGCGGAAAGTTTGAATACGACCCGGAGAAAATCCGCAACACCGAAACCGATAAATTGATTGGTGCAAGAGTAGTAGCACCCGAAGGCGGGGAGCTTATCCAACAATTAAGCATGGCAATAAAATATGGAATTACAGTAAAAGAATTGGCTGACAGCTTTTATCCATACCTGACATTGAGCGAAGGAATTAAATTAGCAGCCATTACTTTTAGCAAGGATGTTAATAAGCTAAGTTGTTGTGCAAGTTAAATTTATTCAGTAAATTTATTTCTTTATATGCCTTGTTAATACAATGATCTTTTATCTGCAGATGACAAGGATCTACACAGACGAGGAAAATATCTGGGCTAAATTGCGCTCCTCTGCCGATAAAAAGATGCCTGCCAGCTCTGTGTGAACATAATTAATGGGCAGGATGTTAAAATACAAGTTTAAACAATATCGGGCAAGTTTATGTTATAAACCAGAGCTATTACTTTTCGCCCTGCAAAAATTTCCGGGAAACAATTGCAATTACTTTTTTGTCAACGAAAATTTATTTAAGCCAATCGTAATTACTTTTTATCCAAAAAAAAATTATTTAAACCCATCGTAATTCCTTTTCTGTTAAAAAAAAATCGGGAGCTTAATTGCAATTACTATTTTGTCAGCGAAAATTTTAATCGATTGATTGTAATTACAATTCCCGTTCCTATCCAATATTGATTAAAAACCTGACTTCGATGTAGCAGCTTAATTGTTAACTTACTGATAGAGATCCAATATTTCAAAAACATCGAAACTCATAAGAAAATCACTTTTAAGAATGATTTAAGCTACCCTAATTTCAAAAAAAGGATCATCAATTATTGTGTCGAACTGAAATTAATAATTAACAGCAATGTCCTATTGCAGAAAAAGTTGATGAATTCTCATTTTTTTTCTGATAATTCATCAAAATAAATAATATAAATATTACATTAGCCGTTACATTATAAAATTATTAAACCATTGTTATGCAAAATTAAATGAAAATTAATTTTAACCCGTATTAAAATAAATGCTGATGATAAATCAAATAAAGTCAAGGGCAAATACTAACGAACTTAGTGGAGCCTCCAGCATGATTGCAGATCATGCTAAAAATTCAGCTTATCCTGATGAAAAGTTAAGCAAGTTTGGTGGAAAACTTGAATCGGGAAATACTGAATTGATTAAAGCGCAAAAGCGCAAGAGAAAAAACGACGAAACTGATGCTGTAAGGGATTTGGAAAATAAACGTGATGATTCTTTCAAAGCTTTTTCATATGGTACAAAAAGCGCAACCCTGCGTGCCGACAAAACTATTGCCGTCGATGCCAGTTTGATATATGAAGTTATAAAAAGGCATGGGGTAACCTTGTACAATCTGGCGGATATGGAGCAAACAGCAGTAACAAACTCACTTATTTCCGAGCTTGACAAACCTGCATATCAAACGGCTCTAAAAAATGCCGGATTAGATGCAAGTTATGCCGAGATGAAAGAAAGGCACCAAACATATGTGCTGGCCGATGAAAACAAAACTAAATCGGCAGCCGAAAAAGAAGTTAACGAGCTGGTAGCAGTAGCTTATAAAAAAACAAAAACAGCGCTTAGCCACCTGATAAATTATATTAACGCAATAAATTATATTGAAGAATCGGCAGAGCTAAAAACTTTAAGCAACAGCATTGCTACCGTAACTGATAAAACCAATGCTAAAATCCGTGCCCGGCTTAACCGTGGCAAAAGCAATGGCGAATCCGAAGAAGAAGAAGAAGGAGAAGAATAGTTTGTTTGCATAACTTTGGTTTAAAATAAAAAGGGGCTGTCAGATTTTTTTTTCTGGCAGCCCCTGCTGTTTAATTTTAGTTGACATAATATGTCAGGTCTCAATCTTAATCCATCTAATAGAAGAAAATGTAATTATGAATTTAACAATCAGCATCATTTACGGCTCAGTCCGCAGCGACCGACAGGGAATTAAAGCAGCAAAATTCCTTGAAAGGAAACTGTAAAGAATCAACGGCAAATAGTCGAGCTATGTTGAATCATACGGCATTTGGAGATTTAATCAGGGTATCCAAATTAGTTTCAGCCAGTTTTTTAAATGTATACTCCCTTATATCTTTAAATGTATAACGAATCGTACAAGTGGCTTCATCCTTACAATGCTCACATGGCTGATAAAATTTTTCTGAGGTACAAGGCAACAAAGCTATACTGCCTTCAAAAAGCCTGATTATTTCCAACAAATTGACATCCTCTGGTTTCTTTAATAAGTAATAGCCTCCTTTTTTACCCAATTTACTTCCCCAAAACCCATTCTTTTTAAGTTCAAGTAATATTGATTCTAAAAAACGCTTCGGAATTTTCTCGCTCTCTGCAATTTCGTTAATCATCAGTGTTCCTTTTCCATATTCCTGGGCAAGACGAATCACTGCCAGCATCGAATACTTTGTATTTTGTGTAAGCATTTATGCTTATTTATTTCAATTCCAAAAGTACAAACTTACAGAATTAGATCAATTCGATAAGTTTTTATACTTATTCAAAATTTAGGCTTTTATACTAATTGCACACGGTTTAAAAATTAATTTTATTTGCACAGTAAAACAATCGACATTACAGATTATAATTCTTTACTAATACCGAAAAATGAAAAAATTCTATATCAACACAGTTTTACTATTCATTGCGGCCTTCTTGTATAATACTGAAGCACATGCCCAGTTCAAAGTCGATGCCCAATTACGCGATCGCTTCGAACTCCGTGACGGCTATCAAAAATTAGCAGCGGAAGCTTCAATCCCTGCCACCCTGATTTCGCAACGGACCCGAATTTCATTCAGTTACGAAACCGAAAACCTAAGATTCAAAATCACCCCGCAAGATATCAGGCTTTGGGGAGGAGACCAAACCTGGAGTTCATCAGGGGTGGCAAATAATACCACCATTGGTTTGTTCGAAGGGTATGCCGAAGTAAAACTTGGCAGTTTAGGCTGGGTTTCTGCCGGTCGCCAACAGTTAAAATACGATAAAGAACGGATTTTGGCGGCCCGTAACTGGAACCAGAACGGATTGAGTTATGACGCTTTGGTTTTCAAGTTGAAATTTTCCGAATGGAACCTGCACCTGGGTAGCTCTTGGAACTCACTTACCCAAACCACTTTTGACAACCCATACCCAACGAACAGGATTAAATCCTATAATTTTCTTTGGTTAAACCGCAAGTTCAGCGATAACTTTTCCGCCTCGCTTTTGCATATTGCTTCCGGGGTAACAGAGACAGACTCAACCAACACCCTTAATTTTAGGCAAACAACTGGAATTTATTCAGAATACAAAAACGACAACCTAAACATCTGGGGCAATGTGTATTACCAATATGGTCAAAACCAAAAGGGTACTGATGTTAATGCATTCTTAATCGATGCAGATGCCAGCTATAAAATCGGAAACTTTACGCCCGGTATAGGTTTGGGTTATTTATCAGGCAACAGTAAAACCGGAACAGACCAAACCACTGATAACTTATTCGATGTACTTTATGGCGCACGGCACAAATATTTCGGTTTTATCGATTATTTCAGATCATTCTCATCGCACACCAAACAAGGAGGTTTAGCCGATTATTATTTTTATCTCGATTATAAATTCTCCAAATCAGTAAGTATCCGCAACATTGGGCATTATTTTCAACTGGCACAAACCAACCCGACAACTCCTACCGATAAAAACCTGGGTTACGAAAACGATTTGGTGTTGAAATACAAATTCAGCGATTGGGGAGCATTGGAAAGTGGCTATGCTTTCTTTTTACCAACTGAATCGCTTAAAACTTTGCAGGGCGTTGCAAACGACAAATTTTCACAGTTTTTCTATTTGCAGCTAACCATCACCCCTACTTTATTTAAACAACAAGCTCAATAATAATTTGTAATCATTAAAAAACACTGATATGAAAAGAACAGCATTACTATTTAGCATAATCGCAGCAATACTATTTTCGTCCTGCGTATCAAAAAAACAGAAAGAACAAACCATCAGTCTTTCGGGGGCATTTGCCTTATACCCTTTGGCAATAAAATGGTCGGAAGAATATCAGAAAGAAAACCCTGATGTCCGTTTTAATATTTCAGGAGGAGGAGCCGGCAAAGGTATGGCTGATGCGCTGTCAGGAGCTGTTGACCTGGGAATGTTTTCACGCGGAATTGCTCAGGAAGAAAAAGACAAAGGCGTTTGGTGGGTCGGATTAACAATAGATGCTGTTATACCGACTATTAGCGATCAAAATCCATATCTTGATGTTCTAAAGAAAAGAGGTCTTACCAGAGAAGAATTTTCAGCCATTTTTATTGATGGTTCCATAAAAGATTGGGGTGAGCTGCTTAATGAATCAACAAAAAGTGAAATTAAAGTTTATACCCGTTCCGATGCCTGTGGGGCTGCAGGAACCTGGGCAAAATACCTGGGTGGAAAACAGGAAGACTTAAAAGGAGTCGGTATTTATGGCGACCCTGGCCTTGCCGAAGCCGTTGCTAAAGACCCCGCCGGAATTGCCTTCAATAACACTATTTTTGCTTACGACATAAAAACAGGAAAAAAACGTCCTGGAATAGAAGTCATTCCTATTGATATTAACGGGAATGGTACAATTGACCCAGAAGAAGATTTTTACGAAACCTTTGAAGGAGTGTTAAAAGCCATTGCCGACGGAGTTTATCCGTCACCACCGGCCAGGGAACTGTATTTCGTGTCAAAAGGCAAACCTGAAAAACAAGCTACGCTGGATTTTATAAAATGGACACTCACCGAAGGGCAAAAATTCGTAAAGGAAGCTGGCTACGTACCTATTGACCAAAATAAAATAAATGGATATTTAGAAAAGCTAAAATAAATATGATATTCCGAAGGATTCTAATTGATAAAATTACAGGGATTTGGATGGTTGCTGCACTGGTAACCATTCTGCTTTTGCCCCTGGTAATAGGGGTTGGGCTTTATTTAAAATCAATTCCCCTTTTCGAACATCAGAATTTGTGGCATTTAATTGGTACTTCCAAATGGGCCCCTCATGAAGGCAAATTCGGATTTTGGCCTTTTATTGCAGGTTCACTTTATGTGACCTTAATCGCTTTTATTTTTTCTGCCCCGGTTTGTTTATTAGCCGGTATTTACCTTACCCAGTTTTCATCTCCCAAATTAATGCGTATAATGCACCCGGTAATTGATATTCTTGCTGGGTTGCCATCGGTTATTTATGGAGTATGGGGTATTTTGGTAATTGTACCCTTTGTTTCAGATATTGTTGCACCGATATTCAATACTTCTTCATCGGGTTACACCATTTTTGCAGGGGGTATAGTGCTGGCAGTTATGTGCATTCCTTATATTTTAAACATGCTTATTGAAGTTTTCAATACCGTTCCAGTGGGGCTTAAAGAAGCGTCTTTATCGCTTGGGGCAACTTTCTGGGAATCGGTAAAACATGTCGTTATCCGCAAAAGCTATCCAGGCATAATTTCAGCATTTGGGCTGGGCATCGCTAAAGCCTTTGGCGAAACCATTGCCGTAATGATGGTTGTGGGAAACATGGTTCAGACACATTTTAG
>JARGGF010000760.1 GCA_029210905.1 Bacteroidales bacterium
ACACCAATTCCATTAACCGGTTTAGCTGATTATGAAGACGAGGAGATTTCCAGCTCTTTGATTATGCCCATAACCGCCGTCAATGACAATGAACAGCGTCAGTTGCGTAAATCATTAAATTTGGGGGCAAGTTTTTCCTGGGAGATAGTTGAAGGATTAAAAATCAAATCAGAGGTTGGCATTAATAATTATAACTATAATAGAGAACGCTTTTATGGCCAATCAACCTTTTATGTACGCAATTGGGTTTCTGCCTCAGCACAAGGACTGCCAGCTGCTGAATTGAGAGATCAGAAAAGAAACAGTTTTAGAAACACCAATACCTTAAATTATGATTTTTCGAAATTGTTAAATAATAAAGATCATAATTTGAACCTATTAGTTGGGCAGGAAATGGTTCAAACTGAGTCTAGCCTTTTAACATCTATTATTGAAGGATATCCATCATTTTATACTGCAGATGATGTTTTTAGGTTAACGTCTCAAGGGACTCCATTGTCAGCTAATAACGCTTTAAGTCCCGATGACAAACTTCTTTCGTTTTTTGGACGGGCAAACTATGGTTTAATGGGCAAATATTTGCTTTCTGTAACTTTTAGGGCAGATGGTTCAAGTCGTTTTGCTGAAGGTAATCGCTGGGGATATTTCCCATCTGCTGCTATTGCATGGAGAATTTCGGAAGAAAGTTTTATGCAAAGTATTTCTACAGTGGTAAATGATCTTAAGTTGCGCTTTAGTTATGGTACTGCCGGAAATAATAACATTCCTTCTGGAGAGATCAATAAGGCTTTTAGTTCATCTCCAACAGTTTACATTAATAATGAGGCAAATTATTTGGCCACATCCACCAGGTTGGCCAATCCTAACTTAAAATGGGAAACAACATATACCCGAAATCTGGGTTTGGATTTTGGGCTGTTTAAAAATAGACTAAGTGGTACCGTTGAAATATATTACAATACAACAAAAGATCTTTTGCTTTTGGCAAATTTGCAAGGGGTTGGATATAATACGCAGTACCAAAATATGGGAGAAACAGAAAATCAGGGCTTTGAAGCCACATTGAACTGGGTTGCGATTGATAAAGAAAATGTTGGTTTAAATATTGGATTTAACATTGGAATGAACCGCAATAAAATTGTATCATTGGGCAGTAGAAGTGATTATGGTGAGGCTTCAGGCTGGGCTTCCACAGAGATTAAAAATGATTATTGGATCGCTGTTGGCGGACCTGTTGGACAAATATATGGCTATTTATCAGATGGTAGGTACGAAGTGTCTGATTTTGAATCATATGATGAGTCAACTGGAAGATGGATTTTGAAAGAAGGTGTTGTTGATAACACCAGTATTGTTGGCCGTCCGCGTCCTGGTTCAATGAAGTTAAAAGATATTGATGGAGACAATGATGTTGATATTGATGATAACACAATTATTGGGGATGTTAATCCACTTAGTGTTGGAGGCTTTAGTTTATCAGCCAGGTTTTATGGATTTGATATATCAACTGTTTTTAGCTGGAGTTATGGTAATAAAATTTATAATGCAAACAATATTGAGTTTACTCAAACTGGAGGAAGTGATTATAAAAATATGATTGACATCATGGCCGATGGTAAAAGATGGACCAATATTGATGCCAATGGTCAATTGGTAAACGATCCTGCGACTTTGGCATCAATGAATGCAAATACTACCATGTGGTCTCCGTATACAGTAAGAAGAGTTGTAACCGATTGGGCAGTTGAGGATGCTTCTTTCCTTCGCTTAAATACCTTGTCATTGGGATATACTTTGCCAAGTACAATTACTGAAAGAGTGCGTATTAAAAACTTAAGGATTTATGCAAGTTGCTACAATGTTTTTGTATTAACAGGTTACTCTGGGTTCGATCCTGAGGTTTCTACCCGTAGGGCAACTCCATTAACCCCTGGTGTTGATTATTCTGCATATCCAAAAAGCAGGCAATTTATTTTTGGCTTAAATCTTAATTTCTAACAAGATTATATAGAATTATGAAAAAGATAACATATATATTATTAATAGTTTTGGCAGGATTATCAATATCTTGCGAAAAATTTCTGGATGCACCGGAAAAATCAACTGTTGACAATGAACTGATTTTTTCAAATCCTGAGCTTACAGAGGAGGCAATAGTTGGAATATTGCAACCAATGGGCAATGTGAATTTCAGAGGAAGATATCTTACACATTATGGTGGAAATACTGATATTGAATGGTTTAATAGCTCAACTTCAATAAATGACAGATCTGACTTATGTAGGTATGTGAATTCTACTACCAATGGAGACATGAATACTTTAAATAACGTATTTGGAGAGATGTATGTTGGTATTGAGCGGGCTAATATTTGCATAGCTGGTATCCGGGAATATGGTCAGCCAGAACCAGGTAATGAAATGGGGCAACTACTTGGTGAAGCTTTGACCTATAGGGCTGTTTATTATGCTGATTTAGCGAAGACCTGGGGTGATGTTCCTGCCAGGTTTGAACCAATGACTGAAAGTACAATATATATTGCCAAATCAAGCCGCGATGTGATCTATAAACAAATAATTGCCGATTTAGAAGAAGCGGCCAAACTAGTTGCATGGCCTAATGAAACTGCTAGAACAACTACAGTTGAGCATGTTAATAAAGCATTTGTAAAGGGGTTAAGGGCACGTGTGTGTTTGGCTGCAGCAGGATTTTCACAAAGAGCTTCGGGAATAAAAAGAAGTAGCGATCCTGACCTTTCTGTTAACACTTTGTACCCAATAGCTTTGCAAGAGTGTAAGGACGTAATTGCAAATGGAACAGCCCAATTGGAAAATACTTTTGAAGGTCTTTTTAGGAAAAATTGCCTTGAAAATACATCAGCTGGTGGTGAATCTCTATGGGAAATACCCTTTGCGGATGGGAGAGGTCGGTTTTTATATACTTTTGGGGTAAAGCACAATAAACCTGATCAGTATACTGGTCAAGGTCAAGGAGGTATATTTGGTCCACTTCCAAACGTTTATTATGATTTTGATGCAAAGGATACAAGAAGGGATGTTACTTGTGTACCATACAGGTGGGGTGATCCATCTAATAATATTGCAAGTCAGGAACTTGTTGGCTTAAATACCTGGTATTTTGGGAAATGGAGATACGAATGGATGACTCGAAGGGTAACCTCAGGGAATGATGATGGTTTGAATAAGATGTATATGAGATATGCCGAAATTATTCTAATGGCTGCTGAAATTGAAAATGAATTAAACGGACCAGCTGCCGCTGCGCCCTATCT
>JARGGF010000761.1 GCA_029210905.1 Bacteroidales bacterium
TTCAAAAAAAGCTCAAAAAAGATGAGAGCATTTTAGAATATTCATTGTCTCCCCAGGAAGAAGGCAAGCAACGCAAGCTGTTTATTTTTTCTATTACTAAAAATGCCATAAACTGTCATGGAACTGTATTAAATTACGATTTTATAGGTAATATCGATTATGTGCGGGACCAAATGAATAAAAAAGAAGGTGAAATTGAAAACATTGCTGAGTATAATAAATTTAACCTGAAATTATATTCTCTTTACAAAACATTAATCCAGCCCGTTGAAAGCAATTTAAGCGGCAACAAACTGTTTATTATCCCTGACGAGGAAATTGCCTATCTGTCATTTGATGCCTTACTTAAAAACTATCAGGAACAGCAATCGATGAACTATGCAGCTCTTAAATTTCTAATTTACGATTATTGTTTTTCCTATGCATATGCCAGTAATCTGCTGTTCCAGGAAATACCTCATACTGCCCATCCGGAATTTGTTTATGCTTTTGCCCCTGATTATGCAGGAGACAAACTGTCCAGTACAAGATTTCAATTTGGTAAGTTAGAAAATACAGAAAATGAAATTAAAGACATATTGCAGTGGTTTGATGGCAAAGCACTTGTAGGAAGGGCTGCCAACGAAGAATTTTTTAAATCAATTTCGGGCGAGGGGGGAATTTTTCATTTTGCCATGCATGCATCTGCAGAAAAAAACAACCCCGACTTTTCATTTTTGGCAATAACCCAGGAAGATGCCACAGAAGACGATGGCTACTTCTACAACTATGAAATAGCTATGATGCAAATGAAGGCTACCATGGTAGTTTTAAGCGGATGCAACACCGGGGATGGTGTAATTTCGAGCGGAGAAGGTGTGATGAGCCTAACCCGGAGCTTCATTTTGGCTGGTGCCCCTTCAATTGTCCATAGTTTATGGGAAGTGCAGGATGAAACCAGCGTGGTAATTATGGATAAATTTTATGAAAACCTAAGCAAGGGATTGGCAAAAAATGATGCCTTGCGCCAGGCAAAATTAAGTTATATTAAAAATGTATCACCGGCAATGGTCAATCCATACTTTTGGTCGGGATATGTTCATACCGGAAACCCTGTTCCGGTTAAACATACCAACTATTTAATTTATAGCTTAATCTCAATTTTAATCCTCGGTTCTATTATAACTATTTATTTGGTAATCCGTAAAATAAAAAAATCAAATACCAACAGTAAAGTCTAGAGAAAACTATTACAGCTCTTCAAGCAAATCAAGAGATTTTGATTTATAAATTCCCGGAATTTTAGATAACTCTTTTAAAATAACCTTTGCGGAATTAATATCATCCAATCTTAGATAACACATAGCAAGATACCATTTAGATTCAATTAAATAATCACCATTTGCAGCAATAATCTCCTTAAAACTAAATATGGCTAAATTGTAATTTTCTTGTTCCATCTGGCTGATGCCATATAGCAGTTTTATCTTGCTGGCACCATTATCAATGTTAAGAAGATCTTTAAAAATCAAGGCAGCTTGTGAATAATTGCCACTCTTATATAATTTTACCCCTTCCTTAAATTTACTATTTACTTCTTGTTCAAATGACCGGGTCTGTCCGTCTATTACATTATATGGCTGGTAATAAGCAGTATATAGCTCACCTGATGTGTTTTTTGGTCCTATAATGCTCCAGATTCCCAATGCAAAAATAATAATAGCTGCAGCAGCTGAAATTTGAATTAACAGCTTTTTATAAATTGTGTTTTTAATTACAGGAATTTGTTTTTCTTCGTGGAATTCTGTAGTCATTCCAGATCTTACAAAATCAGTAATTTCAAGCGTATATTTATCCTGATTGCTTCCATTTTGTTTTTGTTCTTCCCAGCTTTTTACCCAATCATAGGTCTGGCTTTCTATTCCGCTTACATACATTTCATGCTCAGCGTCTTCTACTTGCATTTCAAGCTCTTTATTGGATGAAAGAGCCCCATTTATAAAAAAGATTATATTCTCATCCTGCTTTTTATCATCCAGAATGTGTTCATTTATTGCAGTTTTAGTTAATGCCTGAATTTCAGAAAAATCAGGATCACTTTGAACCTCATCCAAGAGCTGCTGGACTCTCATATATTCATCTATACGATGATTTAACAAGAATCTTTTCCTCAAATCCTTATTTTCTTTTAACATTTTTTCAATGGAATATGCTTCATTTTTCTCTAACTCCCCATCGGCATATTTTAGCATTAATTCAGTTTGTTCTGACATAAAAAATTATTTTAAAAAGTGAAATGCAATTTATTGAGATTTATTTACGACCAACATAAATACTCTTTCATATTTTCAGGTTTTTCTTTACTTGCAAAGAAGTCGTTTACAAAACCTGCAGTAACAAGATCAATTCCTTTTTCAATCATTTCTAATTCTGCATCAGCTGCCATAACAGCGCCTTTCATAATAACATCAACATTTTTGTATAAGTTGACTTTCTTTCGGAAATTATTATCCTTTTTCATTTTTTTTTCAAATAAATTCAATGATATTTGATCTAAATTCCCTTCTGTGTATTTTTCAATGTTGTACATGGCTTAGTGTATTAGTCTGAATTAATATTATCTGGATTTGTCATTATTAGTTCAATCAATTTTTTCTTGCAGGCATGTTTTCTTTTTCTTATGTAGCCTTCAGAACTTCCTAATTTTTCAGCAATCTCTTTCATTGACATATCCAACCAGTGCATGTTTAATATGTCCTGACATCCTTCACCCAACTTAGAGAAGTAGTATTTATAAATTTTGTATTGATATTTTTTATCATAATCTTCCGAAAAATCTTCTTCTGCAACAGTTTCCAGTTCAGCAATTAAGTATTTATCTGCCGCGGCCTTCCTTTTCTTCCGGTAATCGAACAAGTTTTTGCATACCGCATATAAATAAGTTGAGAATTTTGCAGTTAGTTTAAACTCTCTGCTATCAATCTTTTTTATTATAATAATCAAGGCCTCCTGAAAAATGTCTTCTGCTTCATTTTCATCGCCTTTAAATTCTACCAACATATGTTTAACCATGGGCAGGTACTTCTTGGCTATATAAGCAACAACATGGTTTTCCCTATGTTTAAGGCTTTTTAGTATTTGTTCGTCAGTATATGATAACATTGGCTTTATATTGGAACACCTTCATTAAAAAAGGCATAAGTTACTTTCCAAAAAGACCTGAAAATAAAACAAATAATTGCAGATTTATTCATAATTAACATTTCTTTCAATATATCTGCTACCGTTCAATCAGGCCAATAAAGCCTTAAAA
>JARGGF010000762.1 GCA_029210905.1 Bacteroidales bacterium
AGCCCTGCAATATGTAGCCAAAGCATTAACAGAAAGTCCGCATATCTTTGAATGGCGATCGAAAAAGAAAAATGGCAAAACATTTTGGACGGAAGTAACCCTACGAAAGGCTAAAATAAGTGGAAAAGATAAAATTCTTGCCATTACAAAAGATATCAGCGACAGAAAGAAAGTGGAGTTTGACTTACAAGAAAGCGAAAAGCGTTATAAAACATTAATTGAAACTTCGCAGGATGGAATCTCTTTAATGGATTTAAATGGGGTAATGTTATATATTAACCAGCGAAAAGTGGAAATGGTTGGGGCTGAAAGTGTTGACCAAATGATTGGTACCAGCGCTTTTAACCTTTTGACAGAAGAAAGCAAAACAGTAATATATAACCTGATGCCGGAAATTATCCAAAACGGATATTTAAATAATATAATTGCCAGAGTTTTGCGTGTGGATGGCACCGTTTTTAGTGCAGAATTTAACGTTACTGTGCTGAATGATGAGAATGGAAATCCGGAATATTTGATGGATACCATGCGCGACATTACCGAAAGAGAACATGCAATAACAGCGCTAAAAGAAAGTGAAGAAAAATACCGCAATCTCATGGACAATATGAACGAGGTACTGATGATGGTTGACAATGATGATAAGGTATTGTATATAAATAAAAAATTTACTGAAAAACTGGGATATGAACCAGAAGAAATTATTGGTAAAATAGGTTATCAACTGTTACTGGATAAAGAGGATCAGCAAATTATATTAAATGCAAACCAGGAGCGCCTTCATAAAAAAATATCACAATACGAAACTAAATTTAGAGCTAAAAACGGCAAAAAAATTGACTTTTTAATAAGCGGTGCCCCTGTTTTTGATTCAGAAGGAAAAACTATCGGCTCCATTGGCTCCATGACTGACATTAGCGACAGAATACTTGCAGAAAAAGCACTTAAAGAAAGCGAGCAGCGATATAAAACTGTTATTGAAGCAATTCCGGATATTATTATGATTTCTGATTTAAAAGGTAATATCATATTCGGAAATGAAGCACTTGAAAGAATTACAGGTATTACCACAGCGGATTATAGAAACCTAAACAGAAAAGCTAAAATTCATCCAGATGATTTACCTTATGTATTAAAAGAAAAAAATGAACTGTTGCAAAGTGATAAAAAACAAACAGATGTTATTGACAACAGATTTATTGATGTCTGGGGTAAAACACACTGGTTTAGAGGAATAATTTCAAAAATATTTTTAAATGATGAGCTGGTTCTGCAAACAATTTCCAGAGATATAACCAATCAAAAAATTATTGAAGAAGAGCTGGAAAATTACCGCAATCATTTAGAGTATCTGGTTAAATTACGCACAGATGAATTAGAAGCAACCAATGAAGAATTAATTGCAAACCTTGAAGAATTACATGCACAAAGAGAAGAGCTGGAAACTACCTTAGACAAGTTACAGAAAGCTCAAAATCAATTAGTTCAATCAGAAAAAATGGCTTCATTAGGTATTTTAGCTGCAGGTGTGGCTCATGAAATAAACAATCCTCTGAATTTTATTTCAGCCGGCATAGGAGGCATTGAAAATTATTTCGCGCAACATTTAAGCGAGCATATTTCAGCCATATCCCCAATTATAAATGGCATGCAGGAAGGGGTAAACAGATCTGCTGCCATTGTGGATAGCTTAAGCCACTACAGCAGGCGTGAAGATTTGCCCTTTTCAGAGTTCGATTTACATTTGGTTCTTGACAACTGTCTGATAATGCTGAACAATCAGCTAAAACATAAAATTGAAATCATAAAAAACTATTCAGAAAAGCCTGCATTAATTTTTGGAAATGAAGGAAAACTTCATCAGGCAGTTCTAAATGTAGTAGCAAATTCAGTGCATGCTATTGAAGAAAAAGGCATTATTGCCATTTCAACGTCCGTAGTAGACAAAAAAGTGATATTGGAAATTGAAGATAATGGCTCTGGCATCAAAAAAGAATTTTTACCTAAAATAATGGATCCCTTTTTTACCACTAAAGAGCCTGGCAAAGGCACAGGCTTAGGACTTTCAATTACCTATAACATTCTTCATGAACACAATGGTTCCATTGAGTATCAGTCACTTGAAAACAAAGGTACCCTGGCAATTATTACGCTTCCACTTAAAAAATAAGGAAACACTAAGTCATTTACAAAAACTAATACTTACCTCATTTAAAAATTCACGTGTGCGGTTCATAAACTCAGCCTCTTTTGCATTAGTCCCAGAAAGCTCATCTGCTTTTACTTTGCACAAAGCAGTTGCATGTTTTACCATTTCGCAATAATCTTTTCCACACTTTTGGATAGCAGGTTTTGTTTTATCTTTGAAGTTGGTTAACAACTTTTTACCAATTGGGGAGCTTTCCCAACCATCATTGTTGCTGGCGGCAGTATTTATTAAATAGGTACCCAATTGATTGAATGCAATCATGTTACGACCCAATTTAATATTTGCAAAAGCACTCACTTCAAGATATTTGGGTGCAGCTTTATCAGCCAGAAAACTCAGGGCTATTTGTTGGTTTGGCTGTTTCATGTTCAGGCAATAGTTTTCTGCATTCTCAAACTGTTTTGCATTGACATAAGCCTCAATGAAAACTTCATCCTGCTTATTATTTCTGATTCCCAGGCTGTCAAGAAAATGTTTAACAAAAGCCAAAGATTCATTGTTTTCGAACATTTTATCAATTACACTTCCCTGGATGTGCATTTTAAAATCACCTTCATTAAAATCTTGAATTCTATAAACTTCAGCATAGTCTTTTTTAGAATAATAATATTCTAATACTTTCTGATTGTCAAAAAGTTCCCCTTTACTTTTTGCCTGTTTATAAAACAAAAGCGACTCCTGAAACTTTCCATTATTTAACAAACTATCGCCATACTTTTTGTTGCAGGCTGGTGTATTGCAGGCTGCAGCAGCCTCTTCATACCTGCCTTCTCCAAAAAACAATCCAGCAGCTTTTTCATTTTCCTGCGCTTTATGATAAAGCTTAGCTGCAATATTAATATCGAAAAAATCATTTTTTTTATCCTCAAATTCCTTAGCAAGTTTTGCTGCCAGTTTTTTATCATTACCCTTTATGGCCAATTCCGAAGCTTTCTCATAATCTTTATGGTGGTAATATCCATTTGCCATAACATTGAAAAATCTGACAGCTTTATCGTATGCCAACGCATCTGTTACTTTATCACAATGTTCCTGCGCTTTGTCAAGTTTCCCTTTTTGAATATAATTTCTTATTTTATCTA
>JARGGF010000763.1 GCA_029210905.1 Bacteroidales bacterium
TAGATGTAAAAGAGCAGAATGAGATATCAGGTCTGAAACCGCTTGAGATGCTTGAAGACCTTGAAGTATTGAAATTCACTGACACCAGAATAAACGATTTGGTAGCCATAAAAGATCTTAAAAACATCAGGGAACTAATATGCCCGAGAAATCCAATTGATAATTTGATACCAATAAGTAATTTCAGGAAACTTCAGGTATTGGATTGCTCAAACACCCTCATTAGCGATTTAGAACCTTTAAAAGATATTAAGAGCCTTACCGTGCTTAAAATATCGGGAACAAAAGTCAGAGGCTTAAAAGATATTGAAAATCTGAAAGAATTAGTACACCTGGATATTTCGGCAACTAAGGTAATGCTTTTAAAACCTGTAAAGGAATTACCCAAATTAAAAGTTTTAAAGTGTTACAACACCAATATATTGAAAATGTTTATTAATAGTTTCAAGGAAGAACATCCTGGATGTGAGGTAATAAACTAAAAAAAGAGGGAGCAAATGCTCCCTCTTTTTTTTGGGGTGGATGATGGGATTTGAACCCACGACCCTCGGAACCACAATCCGATGCTCTAACCAACTGAGCTACAACCACCATTTTGGGCTGCAAAGATAAATAAATATTTTCTAGTTATAAAAATAAATATTTCATTTTTTAATCAAATTGAAAAACATTTATAAACTTATCTAATTCTTATAAATACATAAACAGCTTTTATGGCTTTAATAATGTGGTTGATAATTATTTTCTTAAGTTTCGTCAATAATAATTGAGCAATTTATCAAAAAAAACTATCTTTAGTGCAAACACTAGCTATTTTTTATCCCTTCCAAATTAACCTTAATTCATAATAAATTAATCAGGATTATTTTAATATTACTGATTGTTACTTTATACAATTCGTAGATGAAAAAGCTATCCCTCATATTTGTTGTATTTTTATCGCTTATTTCATGTGAAAAGGAGGAACCATATCAATATGCTAACTTGAATTTCAATTTAACTGCAACTCCATCAAAATATGAAAATGTAATATTTGATATACAGTCAATTAAAATTTATTTTGAATCGCTCACTGAATCGGGCAAATGGATAACAATTAATAATCTGCAAAAAGGTAGTTACAACTTGTCAAATTATATTAATGGTAGTGCTGTTTCAATCGCTTCCACACCAATTGTCCAGGGAAAGATATCAAAAATAACAATAGGTCTGGGACAGACTAATTCGATTACAACTGCTGCGGGGACTATAAATCTGGACTTTAATTCCACTGGTGGCTATGAAGTTGATATAATTTTAGATGCCGAAATAGGATATGGGGCAGAAAAAACTATATTTCTTGATTTCGATCTTAGCAATTCAATTAAAGAAAGCACTCCTGGTAAACTACAGATACAACCTTCGGTAAGAGCCTATACAGAAGACAACTCTGGATCAATCGAAGGCATTATTTCCCCTGCTGAGAGCTACCCGGTAATTTCAGCTAACTTTGGGGGTTTGGAAATTAAAACAAAGAATAATGATGATGGATATTTTTGCATTATGGGTCTGCCAGAAGGTGAATACAATTTAACTATCAACCCTTTAGATTCATACATTTCGCAATTAATTCAAAATATTAGCGTGAAGTTGGGTTCAAAATCAAATATCGGTATCATCCTGCTTGAAAATAATGAATATATTGCTAAGAGTATAAGCGGTGATTTAAACCTAGACCCTTCACTTGCTGATAATGAGCTTTTTACAATGACTACCCCAAAAGGGATTATTGATATTAATCTTCTTCAGGCCGAAGGAGATGTATATACATATTTAGGTACTGCAACATTAATTAATATTATGCCTAAAGCACAAGGCGAGATCTTAAATATTGATGGCAATGAAATTGCTTTGGATAAAAACACCAGATATACATTCCAATCTAAAGACACACCAATGAATGTTCATTTAAGGAATACTAAAAATGGCAACGGGAACTGGTGGATCGAAATATCAGGGGATAATATAGGGATCATTCCTATACCTGGCATAAAAAAGTAAATATTGACTATGCTGTTATAGCAATATCAAATAAACTTCACTTCTTTAAATGCATATTTTCTTGCATGATTGTTTGAATCAAGCAGGCAAAGTCTTCCATCGGGCTCAATACCGATAATTTTACCAATAAACCTACCCTTTTCATCTTCATATTCGCAAAATTCTCCAAGTTTGTATAACGTCTTATGATATGCATTATCAACATCTTGAAACTTGCCTGTATAAACCTTTTCGTACCAATAATTTAATCTCATTAGCAGGCGCTCGATTATTAGATCGAGTGAATAATGTTTCCCTGTTAAAATCTTTAAAGATCCAGGATTAGGAATTGATGAGCTAAATTCAGTTTGATTAATATTTATGCCAATACCAATAATGCAGTTTGAAATAGTTGCAGATCGCAATGTGTTTTCAATGAGGATGCCTGCAACTTTTTTATCATCAATGTAAATATCATTTGGCCATTTTATTTTAACATTTTCAACCAATTCATTTAAAGCATCATAAATACCAAGCGCCACAAATTTTGAGAGGATAAATTGCATTTCAACGGGTAAAAATTTAGGATACAATAAAAAACTCAAGGTAATATTCTCGCCCGATTTACTTTCCCACTTATTATTTATTTGTCCACGACCGGCAGTTTGTTCCCTGGCTACGATAGTGAAACCTTCTTCTATAACCTGCTCTTTAAGCAGTTTATTCAGATAAACATTTGAAGAATCAACTTTTTCCAAATTAATAAGAACAGAACCAATCATAAAAAGAATTTATAAGATAATAGTGAAGAATTGCAACCCAAATTGAGCGATTCTGATTGTAGTGCATAAATTATAACTTATTACAATAGCTCAATCGACTATGAAATTGTAAGCAATTCAATTTTCGTTATTTCCACCTAAAAGTGAATTGAAACAATTTCTAAATCGGTCTGCCAGCCTTTTTTAATATCGCATAAAATAAGAGCCCTTGAAAGAAGCCTTCAACTGAACAAAAGTATTTAATAATTGTTAAATATTGTTGAATTATTCATTCTTATAGTTTTTAGTTTTGTGTCTATCAGGGGTATTCTAAACTTAACACCTTAATACAAGAAAAAATAAGGACAACATTATATCAAAAAATGACTAAATTTGTACCCTAACAAAAATTATTACGTGTGATTAAAGAATATTCGACGAAAAAATTAGTAGACGCTGTCGTACTGGGAATGCAGGAAAAAAAAGCAAAAAACATTGTTTTTTTAAACTT
>JARGGF010000764.1 GCA_029210905.1 Bacteroidales bacterium
CTGTTTATTCTGTTTATTCTATTTTAATAGTCCATACTACACTTGCTAATCTATCTTTTATTGTTTTTAAGGTAGTGAAAACATCTTGCTCATTTGGTAATTTCCCATAAACTATTTTTTTAAAATCTCCAGAATAAGTTTGCTTTAGTTTGTTCCAAACGGTTTCTAATTCATTAAAAATCAATGCATTCACAGGATGGTTTTCGAGCCAATGATTATTACTTTTATAACTTAATACATCATCATTGGCCACTTTCAAAAGCATTTTCTCAAATGAAGCTGAATTGAAAAAATCCAAAAACTCTTTTTGTTGTAAAAGTTGGTTCAAATCATAAGTATGCCTGACTTTATTATTTAAGACATCTATTGCGTTTTCACCATACGAAAATCGCACTAGGCTCATTATTTTTTCACAAATTGTCCGGCTTGGTTCTAAAACTCTTATTTCGAATGGCAACAGTCCATTTTACTCTGCAATTGAAGTCTGACCATTATTTATCATCATATTTCCAATGAATGAATTTATTGTTTTTGTAGTATAAGGCTCAAAATAACCAAGCCAGGTAGCTTCTACTACTATTGCATCGCGAACCTGTCCATAATCTCCTTGAAATTCTTTATTGTAGGAGTGTACTGTTTTGCGGTTCATTCCCATTTTATTTGTTAGTCCTTCAATATTTACTTCAGGTAATACTTCGTTAACTATTTCACTTATTTTTCGGATTTTAGTAGTTAGTTTATTATTCGATTCACCTTCGCGCCGCAATACAACCAAATCAATATCCTCCGAAAACCGTTCTATCAGATTGTAGCATTTTGATAGTGCGGTGCCCCCTTTGAATATAGTATCTTTTCCTATATCGTTATGAAAAATGGTATACAATGTAAAGCTTACCCAATAGTCTTTTTCTACATAAACAGGCAGTATTTTCATTTGATCAGAAGTAAACTGTACTGCCTGTCTGAAAAGTTGTTTGTTATGATGTAAGTTCATCTGATATTCCATTTTTCGGCTGAAGCAAATACTTTATTTACACCTGCCAATTTATATTTTGTAATTGGGTTTAATGACTTTTGAAGCGATCCTGTAAACAAATCCTCTTTCAATTCATCCAAAAGGGCACCTAATAACGCCTTTGTAGCTGGTGGATATTTTAATGCCAAACGTACCAATGTTCTTTTATCCTTATTGGTTAAATTTTGAATTATGATCAATAATCGCCTACAGGAAGATTCTATATTGCTATCAGGAATTTTTTTTATGTATCGAATGGCATCCAGGAGCTGTAATAAAGGAATGTTCTCCTTAGTAATAGTGTTTTTTTGTTTAATGAATGAAATGGTATACTGTTCCCGTTTAAAGGAAGGCCTAATTTCATTTTTGCCTAATTGTATGGTATTGCTCAATTGTGTAGTAAGACCAAGTTGATTATAAATACTATATCCTGTAAGATAGCCAGTTATTTTCCCATTATCTTCAAGTAAATCTTTTACAACTTGTGCCTGGTTGGGCTGTAACTTACCAAAAGGAGTGTTTTCAGGTTTGTAATATTTGCCTTTGCCCAGCTTGGCTATTTTGCCCGATTTTGTCATACGATTAAGGGCCTTAATGACAGCCTCCTTTTTATTCACCTCAGTAGTAAAATCAGCATAGGTGAAAACATATCCTTTAGGAAGTCTATCTGTAATAAATGCTATGTAATCAGATGTTTTCATTATTATATTGTCAATGCAAAGATAATTGTTTTGTCCAGTTTATTAGCAAATAAACTGGACATTTTTGAAGCAAATTTGGATTATAGAAGTGTGGGGCTTAACTCTGCAACAAAGTTAAGCCCCTCAGTTATTTTATATTTCTACTCTGCTATTTAATTCCTATCACACTATTTTGCAATATCATTTCGGCTGGTTTTGAATACGCTCAACCACCAAACCTCAATGACCATGCTTCAGGCTCAGCAACCATGTTTCGACTGTACTCAACAACCGAGGGAACTATGAAAGCCCCCTATGAAAACCTGAACGAACCAAAGATGCTAAACGCAAACAACGAAGCGCTGAATTAAAACACTGCCTGCTGCCATAATAACTGTACAATGACCTATAATACCTGGCTTTTACCAACAACCTGAAATATGCACTTGTACTATCCATAACTTAAAATTTAAAGTGGAACATAAAAACAATTAATAGCTTCATTTAACAGGTGGTAGGGAGCAATAAGTGCAAAAGGAAACGGAATAAATGGCCACAAAGAAATGAGGTTGAGATTAAGATTGAGGTTGAGATAGGAAGAAGTGCTTTTTTATGGCAGAGAACGTTTATGCCGTAGTCTTTTGCCTCGTTTGCGACCGAGCCTATCTTTGCGGTTTGATTGTTTTACACCTTGAATCTGATTGCCAGGTTATTGGTCATTGCTTTGAATGGTTTGGGAAATTTTCAGGAATGCGATTTTTTTTGTTTCAGTTTTATGGTGGATGAAGTAATGGTAAAAGAAAAAAGCAGGTTATGGAAACCTGCTGGCAAAAATGGTTTGCTTGCGGATGCACTTGCAGAGCCTTAAATAAAGCAATGCTGCATGATAATATTTTAAATCTCTGGTGATGTAAAAGCTGTTGCGATTAACCATTGCTAATTTTAATACCTGAAAATACTTGGTTGAATTTTGCATAACAATAATTTTTAAATTAAACATAAAAAACAATTAATATGCTATCAAACAGCTGTTAGTGAGCAATAAGCGCAAAAGGAAAAGGAATAAATGGCCTGAAGATGGAATGCCTCTATACTTATACAGATTAAATTGAAAATGAATGATTAGGAATGCTGTGGGCGTTTATGACGGAAGCTTTTGCTGCATTTTCGAACGAGCCTATCTTTGCAGGTTAATTGTTTGAATTAGAACCTAGAATATACACACTTGTAGCAACCAAAATTGGAAATTAGGTTGAGGCTGATTAAAGCTGGTTGCTAAAGATAGATGAAGTCAAAAAAGGTTCATTGCTTGGGAATCCCTAGTAATTAGATTAACTTGTATGTATAATTCTGAAAAACACTCATTATGAAAAACTTAATAGAATATCTTCCTGAAAACATCAACATCACAGTAACCAAGGAAGATTTATTGGAATTTGCAGATCACTTATTGTCCAAAGTTGTATCAAGAAAAAATGAAATTAAACCTTCAAAATCAATTTTTAATGTTGATGAAGCTGCTGATTTTTTGAGTATTAGTAAAAGTGCAATTTATAAATATACACATGAAGGGAAGATACCACACTATA
>JARGGF010000765.1 GCA_029210905.1 Bacteroidales bacterium
GAAAATGAATAGAACAATATCTAATTAAGTTTTAACAAATAAAAAATGAATCAAAATAATCCATCCATAGCGATTATTTGTGGCGGCGGTCCTGCTCCGGGCATTAATACGGTATTGAGCACTTTAGCCAAATTATTTATTAAAGAAGGCTATCGTGTGCTTGGAATTCATCATGCTTACAAAGGCTTGTTTTCTACTGATCCTCAGATAGTTAATTTTAATTTTGAATTGGCCGACAGCATTTTCAACCGTGGTGGTTCAGTTTTGTACATGGATAGGTTTAAGCCTAAAAATGAAGATTTTAATACCGATTTTTTTGTTAAACACAAGGTTAAATTGCTGGTAACAATTGGAGGTGATGATACAGCCTCAACAGCAGTAAGAGTATCTGAATATTTGAAGGAGCAAAACATTGATGTGGCTACTATCCACGTTCCTAAAACCATAGATAACGATTTGCCGCTGCCTGACAGAAATCCAACTTTTGGCTTTCATTCCGCAAAGGATCAGGGAGTTAAGCTGGGTAATATCATAGCTGAAGATGCACGTACTACCCAGAGTTGGTACGTTCTTTCTGCAATGGGCCGAACAGCAGGACATCTCGCGTTTGGAATTGCTGCCAGTTGCCATTTTCCCATGATGATTATTCCTGAAATGTTCGATAAGACAAAACCAACATTTGAAAGAATTATTGATTTGGTAATTTCTTCCATTGTGAAAAGGAAGATTGAAAACATACATTATGGTGTAGTAATTATTAGCGAAGGAGTTTTTCATATAATTGATAATGACGAAATTAAAAGTCTTGGAATAAATTTTTCCTATGATGCACATGGACATCCTGAGTTAGGAAATGTTAGCAAATCGGAAGTTTTTAATTCTTTATTGCAAAAGCGGTTGGTTTCATTAGGGTTGGAAATAAAATCCAGGCCTACTGATATTGGCTACGAGCTAAGGTGCTGCAGACCAATTGGTTTTGATTTAACACTTTGTACCCTACTGGCAAGTGGTGTAGTACGCTTATTTAAGGACGGAAAAAGTGGGTGTATCGTCACAGCGAATTCAAATGGAGACATCACTCCTTTATATTTGAATGATATTCAGGATGAAACTGGAAAAGTAGTACCGCGGTTAGTAAATATCAATTCTGATTTTGCCAGGTTGTGTTTTGAAAACCTGGATTATCTCAAATTAAATGATAGTGAAAAGGCTGTTGAATATTTGCCAAATCCGGAAAAGTATGTGCTAAATAATATACTAAACTGGAATTAATAAAGAAATCATTTTGCGAATATAGTATTGTATATCAATATATTATAATAATTATAATGAAATTAAACAGACAAAATACAGGACTTGAAAAAAAATATCCTATAAAAATAATTCAGTTTGGCGAAGGTAATTTTTTAAGGGCCTTTGTTGATTACGCTTTTCAACAATTAAATAAAGAACTTGATTTTAATGCAGGTGTTGCTGTTGTACAGCCTATTGATAAAGGTTTGATTAATATTCTTAATGAACAGGACGGATTGTACACACTTTTCATGAAAGGGATACAAAAAGGAAATGAAATTCAGGAGCGGGAATTAATTACCAACATAGTTAAAGGCGTTGATCCGTATCAAAACTTTGATAAATATCTCGATCTGGCAAAGGAAGAGGAGCTTTCTTTTGTTATTTCAAATACAACTGAGGCAGGAATTGCCTATGTTGAAAGTGACCAGCCTACCATGCAGCCGCCTGCTTCATTTCCTGCTAAATTAACTTTATTATTGCATGAAAGGTTTAAGCATTTTAATGGTGATGCATCGAAAGGTCTGGCTATAATACCCTGTGAATTAATTAATTATAATGCAGATACTTTAAAATCCATCATTTTAAGATATGTTGAAGATTGGAAACTGGGAGCGGAGTTTAAAAACTGGATTTTAGCAGCCAATAGCTTTCATAATACTCTGGTAGACAGGATTGTACCTGGTTATCCAAAGGATGAGATTGAAAAGTACCGGGCCGAACTTGATTATGAAGATAATTTGATGGTAAGTGCCGAATTATTTTTTCTTTGGGTAATTGAGGGTGATGAAAAGTTGAAAGCGAAATTACCATTTAATAAAACCAGGCTGGATGTGAAAATTGTAAGCGATATGCAGCCTTATCGCACACGGAAAGTGCGTATCCTGAATGGCGCACATTCTGCTTTGGTTCCTTTATCATTAATGTATGGAAATACAACTGTTAAAGAAAGTATGGATAATGAATTTACCGGTGATTTTATCAGAAAGACAGTTTTTGAAGAAATTATTGTTACCTTGAAAATGGAGAAATCAGAACTTCAGCAATTTGCCGATGAAGTTTTCGATCGTTTCAGTAATTCGTTTATTAAACATCAATTAGCGAGTATTGCCTTAAATTCGGTTTCAAAATTTAAGGTAAGGGTTTTACCGAGTATTTTGGATTATATTGAAAAATACAATAAAATACCTTTGCACTTAAGTTTTGCATTTGCTTGTTTAATAAGGTTTTATAAAGGAGAATGGAAGGGTGGAAAATTACCGGTTGATGATGATGCAGACACTATGGAAACTTTTGAAAAAATTTGGAAATCAGAAAATTACAATGAAATTACTAATAAGACTTTAAGCAATCTTGAATTCTGGGGACAGGATTTAACATTGGTTGATAATTTATCGGCCAAAATCACTGAAGCCCTAATTGAAATTGAAGCTTCTGGTATTCAACAAGGTTTTGCTAATTACAGCAAACAGTTTTAATTTAATAAACAGTAGCCATGCAAAAAAAGATAATAAAAATACATCCATCTGATAATGTTGTAGTTGCGTTAGTTGATCTAGTTTTGGGCGATGTTATTGATTTTGAAGGGAGTTCCATTACAATTGGTGAGAATATAAAAGCAAAACATAAGATTGCACCTGAGACATTAACAGCTGGAGATAAAATTATCATGTATGGCGTTTTGGTTGGCAAAGCAAGCCAAAAAATAGAAAAAGGTAATGCTTTGACAATCAATAATGTAAAACACGAAAGCGCTAAAGTTTCAGGAAAAACTGCAAAAATTAGCTGGTCAGCTCCTGATATTGAGAAGTGGATACCTAGGACTTTTTTAGGTTTTCACAGAGAAGATGGTCAGGTTGGTACTCAGAATGTATGGCTTTTTTTCCCATTGGTTTTTTGTGAAAACAGGAATATTGAGATTTTAAAAGATGTTTTTGAAACCGAATTGCTAAATCAGAAGGTAAATAGCCACCGTCTTTTGTTAAGG
>JARGGF010000766.1 GCA_029210905.1 Bacteroidales bacterium
GCATGAATAGAGATGCGCTTGAGAATTGCTGTGCTTTGAATTTTAATTTTGGGGGTAGGAGGCTGTTCAGTTGTAATACTGGTAGAGTGATTTTTTCCTTTGTCCTGTCAAAAAAAACATCGGCATAATCCTCTCCGAATACTTCCTTAAGGTAATCCCGCAGCCGGTTGGCTGCTGTTTCTTCTTTATTGACTGAAGGAATGCATATAATGCCATCATTGTCAGACAAACGATCAATTTTTTTTGTTTCCAGGATTAATTTACGTGCTTCATCAGATAATTCCATTTCGTTATCAGACTCTGCCGGCCAACGGTAGCCAAGGAAACGTGATAATGCAACATGTAAAGGCTGATCTGATTTAATAGGGTTTCCATGGAAGAGCCATTGGGTAGGGTCATCGCTGTAGGGTTTGGGAAGTTCATTTGGGTATTTTTCATTTGCAGCATTATTCCAAAATTTCTTATCAAATGGCACCTTAACAAGGGTTGCACAAGTTACATACAGACTCTTATCAATTCTTCTTATTTCTCTAATATAATTTTCAGATGAACAAAACGCCCAAATCGAAGCTAAATCCTCTTCTTTGTAAGGCACAATTGCAGCAGTAGTATTGTCAAAAGCAGAACCAAGATATATTGTTGAATTCAAAGATCCCATTTGACTTATTGAAATGCCCTTATGCCCCCATGCTTCTGTTCCATCCTTTCGTGCTCCTATAAGTTCATTTATACATCCTTGACCATTTTCCCACCTTAAAAGTGAATTTGCTCCACCAAAAATGATATTTTCTTGCACAGTTCCTTGATAGTATATCCATATATCAGTTTTTATTTGACTTAATTCCCATAGACATAAGGTCATTCTTGGTTTATCTCCAGTAGTTAGTCCATGATATGAATAAGCGTAAACAGACAATAACGGTTCTTCGGAGAGAGGCTCTAATGAAATTCTTGAATCGGGATTTTTATTTTGGTCACTCTGAAGACTTTTTATAATTTCCTTCTGCTTTAAATCTTCATCTTTAATAGATGATGTACGTGAGTCTGTTACATCAATTCCAAAAAAGCTATTATTAGGAATCTTTTGATTAGAAAGTGAAAATAAAAGTACTTTTACAACTTCTCCAGATATTTGACTGAATGCCCCAGGTCCTAATATAGTTAAAAAGTTCCATTTGGTATTTCTTAATAAATTTTCCCTTAGTGATTTATAAGATTTAAGAAATAGCCAGTTCTGTGGAATCACAATGCATATAATACCGGATTTAATTAAAGATTTAAAATACCTTTCAAGAAATACTGTCGCTAAATCAGATTTCGAACTTTTATATTCTCTTTCTACATATTTGGATAGAATCGTATCCATTTTCCCTTTGCCTAAATAGGGGACATTTGTTATTACAAAGCTGTATTTTTTTGAAAGTAAATCTCCAGCTTTGCTAATACCTGCTGCCATTACTCCCCGTTCTAAAAAGTCATTATCAGTTTCGTTTTGTAATGCTTTATTCAATACTGGAAATAACTGATTAAAACTGGCAGTATGCAAATCAGCTTTTATGGTAGTTGGATCAAGCAGGCTTCCTAACTCTGGCGCCAGCTGAAAGTGGTCGTAAAGCATCGCCATTCCATTTTCCATCCTTACTTTATCATCTTCCCGGTTAATCTTTCCTACAAGTTTAATCCAGTCATCTTTCCTTCCTTTTGGTGCAAGACCGCTGCAGGCCAGATTCATTTCAGGAAGTTCTTTATATCTGCCGCAGAACTTCCATGAAGTTAAAGCAAGATTAAATGCTGCTATCTGAGTACAACGTGGATCTATTTCAAGTCCATGTAAATTTTCCGCTATTACCCTATCAGTTGCTTCTTCTTTGGTTAATCCTTCTTCATACATCCTCAAGTTCACCAATACAATAAACAATGAAACCACAAAATGACCGGAACCCATGCAGGGATCCATTGCCGTGATTTCTGCTGTCGTATCAGGCCATCCTTCAAATTTACCTGCTGCCGGTACTTCGACTGGCTTAGTGTCCGGCTTATGCATACGCAGGTACTCAAACTTTACCGGCGGTTTAACTCCTGGATTTCTACTTACCCACCAGGCACCAATGGTATTATCAATAAGAAAATGAACCATGTATGGTTCTGTGAACAGCTGGGTCACGGCCGGGAGTTTTTTCCCGTCAATTTTATCTCCGCTTTTGTTTATGGCATCTTTGGCTTCACTTTGCCAGAACTGGTACACCCAGCCTAATGCATCATCACCAGTAAAGATGTAGTTGTCAAGTCCTTCAAGTATTTCCTCGAGTTTTATTCGGTCGTCAGGAGCAAATGTAATTTGCATCAGGGGATCTTCAGGGCGGAATATGGCAGGAAGCATCTTTGAAGCGAAGCTGGCAGCTATATCCCATTTGTCTGAATACCCCTCTTCTTTGGCCAGTTCCTCACACTCTTCCATGGTTACAGATACACCATCGGGATGCATTAATAGACCATTTGCTTCAAGGAATTTGGCAAAGAGCATTTTATGCCAGTATTCGTATGCGAGTTCATAAGTCAGCTGGTCAATATGCTGATGTCCGCTTGATGGAAGTTCGTCCCCTAATAACCTGGCTTTGCTGCGTAAACGGTTACGAAGACCCCGTTGTTCCGGATTCATATGAGGGAAAGGCTCTGGGTTGTCAACTGCAAATGCCCTGAGTGCATTCCGTGCACCTGCTTCTGAAACTCTTCTTGCCTGTTTTACAGCGGATTCAAGCGTATTGCGTTGCTGTTGTGTAAGTACTGCCATTATTTAAGAATAATTGAAGCTGATTCTTTCAAGAGGTTTTCCAACTCTTTTTTTATTTCTGAGATATATGTATCAATGTCTGCCTGGTTTGAAAGGGTTCTTTTCGGAAGTTCATAGGTCTTGGCCTGAGGTGCAAGTAATCTAACGGCATCATCTTTAGCGGCCTGGAATTGTCCAGGCAGTGCTGCAATTTTCGTATACCAGTTTTCAAGCGATGCCTTTTGCAGGTTCAGAAGTAAGGATTTGGAGTCTAAGGCTTTAATTTCAGGTTTACCCAGAAGCTGGTGTGTCCTTAAAATTGGATTCTTTTGCTCAGGGGTTAGTTTGCTGAAATACTCATTCGCCTGCAAATCAACCATCAATTTATCATACAGGTCAATATATTTCTGCTTTAATTCATTTAATGAGGCTTTAAGCTTGTCCGTGATGTCAGTCAG
Organism: Bacteroidales bacterium; assembly: GCA_029210905.1. Classification (GTDB taxonomy): domain Bacteria; phylum Bacteroidota; class Bacteroidia; order Bacteroidales; family NBLH01; genus NBLH01. The sequence goes on from JARGGF010000766.1 coordinate 3,229, forward strand.
TTTATTATAAATCGGATCGGGTTCCTGAAGGAGTAGCCTGTTGTCACGAATT
>JARGGF010000767.1 GCA_029210905.1 Bacteroidales bacterium
GGCACCATTGATGCGCGTGATTTTAAAACGATGCGAGATGAAATGCCAGTATTAACTAATATTGATTTGAGTAGGGTGCAAATAGATTATTATTATGGAAATGAAGGAACAATTGATACAAGTAATAACTCATATCCAGAAAATAGTGTTCCCAGAAATGCCTTTTACAATCAAAATACTGCGCAAGGCAAATCTGGTCTCAAATTTATTATTCTTCCATTAACTTCTACTACTATTGGATTAAGTGCTTTTTGGGCCTGTTCAGATTTAACCGCCATAGATATTCCTATATTCGTAACTAGCATTGAAGCCTTTGCTTTTGGCCACTGTATAGGTTTGACCTCGATAAACATTCCTGCTTCAGTAAATAGAATTGCCCTTGGTGCCCTTAGTTATTTTAATGGAAAAATAACCGTAGATGAAAATAATCTGACTTACTCTGCTATTGATGGTGTCTTGTTTAATAAAAATCAAACGGAATTGATTCAATGTCCGATTTCAAAAACAGGAGAATACACTATTCCTTCTTCTGTAGCCATTATACAAGATGAAGCTTTTGCATTCTGTCGCGGATTAACGAAAGTTATGATTCCATCAACTGTAATAAGTATAAGACATTATGCTTTTACATTTTGTGATAATTTAGATTCAATTTTTGCTTTTCCTTTTATTCCGGTCGATTTAAATTCATCGCTTGACGTATTTTCTGGTGTAAACAAAAACACGTGTAATTTGTATGTTCCTGTTGGATCAAAGACTGCCTATCAGACGGCCAATCAGTGGGAAGAATTTAAAAACATTATTGAAATGCCAAACCAAGCCCCAATTGCAAATGCGGGTACTGACCGAACAGTAACTGCAGGAAGCTTAGTTATCCTCGATGGTATTGATTCCTCTGATCCAGAAATGAGTTCCTTGACTTACAGGTGGACAGCTCCAACCGGTATCACTTTGAACGACTCAACTGTTTCCAATCCAACATTTACTGCTCCTGAAGTTAAAAATGATAGTTCTTATACATTCTCATTAGTAGTAAATGATGGAACAGATGATTCACCAGCTGATCAGGTAGTAATTACAATTCTGAAAGTAAGTATGACTGGCATACATGAAAGTCTAGACTTGAACAAACTTCAGATCTATCCTAATCCAACCAAAGGTTTATTAGAGATTTCAATGGAGGGATTGCAGGAACAAGATTATTGTATTAAGGTTTATAATAGCATTGGGCAGATGCAACTAGCTCCAATAAAATCGAATGAGGGAAAAGTTTTAAAAATCGATTTATCATCGTTTACCAACGGCATTTATTTTATAAAAGTAACTACTAAAAACCAAAGTTGTCAGAAAAAAATAATCAAGAAATAATTATCAAAATAAAGGATGCTCTTATGGCGACCTCAAAGTTTGGATGAGTGAATAATATTCACTAGAACGAATAGCACTTGAAGAAAGTTCACAATTATTAGAAGCTTTAGGATTAGTAATTAAAAACTGAAAACCAACATACATTGCAAGCACATTGGCAAGCCTTCTCATACACTATCTCAGGAAGGCTTGATAAATAGCTTAAAATCTTCCACACCAAGTTAACCTTTAAGGTGCTATTTGGATTACTACACGAACAAATAAATTAGTTCTCCGTAACGAGCGGACAAAAGATTTGATACAAGAAATCCTGCAAAACTTGAGAAGATATTACTATGTGGAACAAATAAAACCAAGCTTCAAACAATTTGTAAATTTCATTTCAGTTTCCGTTCAGAAATACTTACATTCAATCCCGCAACAACAAACATTGTAAACTGACAGGAAATCTTCTCGCACTCCGCTCCGCAACTTGCAATTTTCCGTTGGCAGATTTTATCAAGCTGTTGAAAAAGGTGATTTAAATGGTACTAAAACCAGTAGTCTCTATGTGTGGATATAAAAAATACTGAATTATTTTTTATATTCCAGTTACCTGGAAGCTTTATCATAAATTAAAACTGAACATAACCTTATTGATTATTACTGTTTTATTGAGAAATCTGTCAGGTATCATGTATCTTAACTTTCCCTCTTCCCCTCCAGCAAAAGATTTACAGCATCATTTAAGTTACCTGCCCGAACTACTTCGCCTGCATTTACAAAGTAAATGACATCAGCATTTTCAATGGTATTCAGGCGGTGTGCAATAATTACACGGGTTGTGCCTGCCGGCAGCTTTTGAAGTATTTCTTCCAGCAATTGTTCGGTAACAGTATCAATATTGGCTGTAGCTTCATCCAATATCAGAATTTCCGGTTTGCGCAAAACAGCCCGCATAAATGCAATTAATTGTTTCTGACCAAGGCTGATGCCATCACCTGAATTCCTGACCGGTGTTTCAAGGCCAGCTTCGAATCGTTGCAGCAGACTTTCAAGTCCTGCATCGTGGATGGCCGTTGCCAATTGTTCATTTGAATAAGCGTGATATTCTTCATTTCCATAAAGGATATTTTCGCGGATGGTTCCTGTAAAAAGGAAGGGCTCCTGCAGGATAAACCCGACTTTTCGTGTCCGCTCAAGTGGAGTTAAGCTGCGTATGTCTTTGCCTCCCAAAAGAACAGTACCTTCGGTGGCATCGTATAAACGCGCTATTAATGAAGCGGTTGTTGTTTTTCCACCACCTGTTGGGCCAACAAAAGCATAGGTTTTTCCTTTTTTAAGTTCGAAATTGATGTTGTGCAGTACTTTTTTTCCATTTGGATAAGTAAATGAGACATCTTTAAATGCTAATAAAGAGGTAGAAGATATTTGTCCGTTAAGATCCATCACCGGAAGGTTGCTTTTAAGGCTTAACATCAGCGAAACCCTGTCCCAGGCTGCAAGTGCCACCTGAAAGGTTGCCCATAGGGAAGCAATTTGTCGGAGTGGGTTGTAAAAATTATTGATATAGGCCAAAAAGCTGATAAGCAGCCCAATGGTAAACGAACCGGCGGCAATAAGGTAAATACCAAAGGACAGCACTATCAATTGGCCTATATTTGCCGATAAACCGTAAATGGGCATTAACAGGTTGTTGAACAGTCCGGCACTTAAAGCAGTTTTGTAGTTGTGCTGGTTGACTTCATCAAAACGTTTCCTGAAATAATCGCGGCGGTTAAAAGCCACAATTACCCTGAAATTGTCGAGGCTTTCCTGTATTTCGGCGCTCATTCCGCCTACACTTTTAAGATTTATGGCGTTTTTCTTCTTCAGCAAGGGTGAGATGGCACGTGTAAATATCCAAAGAAAGAGGGCAGGAGCAAGGGC
>JARGGF010000768.1 GCA_029210905.1 Bacteroidales bacterium
AGGAATTAAAAAAGTGGCCAGGGAATTATTAAACAACAATGTTGATTTAGAAACAATTATAAAATCAACGGGTTTGACCAAGGAACAGATTGAGAAACTAAAAAAACAGTGAAGATTGATGCCCTATTTCTGAAACTAAAAGTTTGATTTATTAGTATTTAACAAAGTTCTCATGCCCATTCTAAAACCCACTCCTACCCTCTCGGACATACAATTATACCTAAAGCAATTGTGCCAGGAAAGAGGCTGGGATAAAAACAATCCTCTTGAAATTTTTCTGCTTTTTAGTGAAGAAATAGGGGAATTGGCAAAAGCCATCCGAAACCGGATGAAATTATATCATGAAGAAGGAAAAATCATAAAAGAAACTGAGCTGGAAGACGAATTTGCAGATGTCTTCAGCTACCTGCTTGATTTGGCAAATCAATTTGATATTGACCTGGAAAAGGCATTTAGAAATAAAGAGGCCAAAAATGCTAAGAGGATCTGGAAGCAATGAGTTTTAAGTTCACTTTAAACAACTTAATACATATTCATGCACCTTTTTGCTTTCGAGTAATGTTAAATGGTTTTCTCCTTTAAACAATTTCATTTCCACTTTACCTGATTTTAATGAATTATTTTTAAACAACCGGCTCAAAGCACTTTCTTTTTCAACAAGTCCATCACCAAAGAAGGTGAAGATTCTGCCTCTGCCCTGCTCATCAAGAACAGTTCCTGCAATCAGGTAATATTTAACCTTTGGTAAAGGGGTAACTAAGGTAACATTCACATTTCTAATCTTTCCATCTTCAGCGTTTTGCCAATCTTCGTCAACAAGGTAGCCAAAGCTTAAATCTTTAATGCCATTACTTCTGATGTCGAAGAATTTTGCTATTGAATCATTTTGTGTAATATCAATTTTACGAAAGAAATACTGAGTCAGATAGGCCACTCTGGCAAGGTAAGAACCTTCGTTTGGCACTCCGATAAGGAAAACCTTTTTTAATAATCCAATCCATTTCTGTCTCTGGATATCAGCATAATATCCTGCGCTTCGGGTTACCAGACCACCCATGGAATGGCTAATAATTACCAATTCCCTGACTTCATTTGAATATTTTTCAACAAACTGTTGAAGTAAATTATTAACAGCTCTTCCATTTTCTGAAATATGGAGGCCAGTATTATATCTAATATATAAGCATATCGCATCATCCTGAACGTCAAGAGCAGTCCCCAATCGCTTTTTAGAATCGGTGAAGTCTGATTGCCATATGCTTTCGTCATTCATTAAGCCATGAATGAACAGTATTATTTTGCCATCATATTCAGAAAAATTATAATATTTATTCAAATCATCCACCTCAATATCACGCGATTTATATCTAAAAGAAAGGTTTACCAGGGCATTACTCCCTTTTTCAGCCATATTGTCGCCCAATAGTCCATTAATTATTGGCACCATATGGTGCGAATCGTCTTTCATTTCAGCCAGTTGAAGTTTAATATCTTCCCAACCAGCAATTAATTTATTTTTTATTTTATCGATAGTATCTTTCTCATCGTCAAGCTTTTGTTTTATCCAGTCGGTGATATTAAATTGGGTTTTCATTTTACAAGTATTTATTGTTAAACAATTTTATCAGAAAGCAATATATGAAAAAAAGACACACTAATTTACAAAAGTATATGCAGATAAAAGATTGTTAAATGTTTAAATCCACAAATTCTTGATTTTAAACATCCACCCTTTCAAATGACGCTCCTTGTATTGCCTTTTGTAAGGTTTTGCCAACCCTGAAATTAATCCTTAGCTTTTTTATTTTTCGCCAGGTAGCTTCCTTTAAAGCAGTAGATGCTTCACTTTTTATATCGAGCGAAAAAATACCAAGTTCGCCAAGTTTCACACTCTTGTTATCAAGCAAAAGGTCAGGAATAAGGTCGGTTAAGCCGGTTAGTACAGCTACAATATCGGTGCGGCTTATGCTGGAACGTTTTTCAAGTAATTTGGCAATGTCAGTGATATTCAGTTTCTCGCGTCTGGCTGAACGTAGATAATATTTATATTCACCGCCTCCTTTAATGCCAGGTTCAGCTTGTTTAACTATTTTGTACTTTACTGTCATAATCTTTTTATAATTGCTTACCAATCTCTAATAATATAAAATTATAATTATTATAAGTATATAAATATATTTTAATACCTATTAAACACTATTTTAATAGGTATTAAAATTACAAAAAATAATTATTTAATAATAAAATAAAGCTGATATAAATTTAGAATAACCTTAGCCTGGATTATTCATGAACTTCCCGTAGCACAGCTTCCCCAAGCTGTGCATACAATCAAAACACAGCTTGGGAAAGCTGTGCTACTCTTATAAAATATAATGAAAGATATCCGATTGATCATTCAGATACTCAAACTTAAATTTCTTCTTTTCCATTCGCTCAATCAAAAGTTGGCTATCTTCGGGGTTTTGAACCACAATACCTACTAGTGCAGGCCCTTCGGTCCTGTTGTTTTTCTTTTTGTATTCAAAGTGTACAATATCATCTGTTTCGCCCAGTATTTCGGCCACAAATTCTTTTAAAGCACCAGGGCGTTGAGGAAAACTAATTAGAAAATAATGTTTAAGGCTCTCATAGAGCATCGAACGTTCTTTAATTTCCTCCATTCTGATGATATCATTGTTTCCTCCACTCACTATACAAACCACATTTTTCCCTTTAATCTCACCGGCAAGATAATCAAGTGCTGAAATGGAAAGAGCCCCGGCAGGTTCAACCACAATGGCTTCTTCGTTGTATAATTTCAATATAGTGGTGCAAATTTTCCCTTCGGGAACCAGGATGATATCATCGAGTTTATCTTTACAGATTTCAAATGGAATTTGTCCCACCGATTTCACCGCCGCACCATCCACAAATGTGTTTATTTTTTCCAGCTCAACCACTTTATTTGCTTCAATGGCTGCTTTCATTGATGCAGCACCCTTTGGCTCCACACCAATTATTTTTGTACCGGGGCTTATCTCCTTAAAAACAGTAATCAGTCCTGCAGCCAATCCTCCTCCTCCTATTGGAACCAGCAGATAATCAACCGTTTCATTCATATTTTCCAATATTTCAAGGCCAATTGTAGCCTGACCTTCAATGATATTAACATCGTCGAATGGTGGTATAAAAACCAGTTTGTTAGTTTGGCTATCATTTATGGCCGCTTCTTTGGCCTCATCAAAAGTATCTCCAATTAAAATTATATCTACCTTATC
>JARGGF010000769.1 GCA_029210905.1 Bacteroidales bacterium
AATCGTTTTTTGTGTATTAAATACCATATTATCAAATAAATAACTAAATAAATAATTACAAAACTAACTTCAAATAAATTATATGAAAAATAACCAACTGCTCATTTTCCTGTTAATTACCTGCTTGACACTTAATGCATGTAAGGAAGATAAAAAATGGAAACCATTTGGCATCATGCATAGTTTAACTGGCGAAGCAACTGTTCCAGTTAATCAAACATTCAGCTCTGATACCATACTTATGCCTTTTTCCGATACAATTTCTAATATTTATGCATTAAACTTAACTGCTACTATTAAACTTATTGATGAAACAAGCAGATTTCAGGCAATACTGGTAGATTACAATGGCAAACATCATCTTATCTTTGAATCATATATCGCTCTGGATCACGAGAAATTATTATATGTGAAAGAAATTGCAGAGGAAACAGCATATATGAAAAAAGTAAAACCTGTAAAAATTATGCTGATAGTCCGGAATGCTGAAGTTAGTATTGACCAATTTAAATTTTATACCGAAGACAAAAGTTTAGCAGAAGAAAGACCAACAGCCGTAGATATTAAGCTGGCACATGATTCAATAAAACTGGAAAAAGTAAAGGATTTTATTCTGAAAAACGGACTAAATTGGAAAACAAATCATACTGGTTTATCAAAGATGAGCTTTCATGAAAGGAAAACAAAAATGGGAGATGTTGTTTTTCCCGGTGGACTTGAATTTTATACAGGCGGTGTATTTCAATCCTATAGTAACCTGCCTGCTGTAGAGAAATCAGAAATGGTTGAGGCATGGGATTGGAGAGACCGACATGGAACTAATTGGATAACAAGTATTAAGCAACAAGGGAGTTGTGGCTCTTGTTGGATATTTTCGAATTTAGGAGTAACCGAAGCCCTTGTAAATTTATACTATAATGATAAAATAGATCTGGACTTGTCTGAGCAGAATGTACTTTCCTGTACGGATATACCTTGGGGTGGTTGTAAATTTGGAATACCTGAAGTTGCGCTGGAGTATATAAAAGAACACGGAGTGGTTGATGAAAACTCATTTCCATATGCAGATATTATTACAGAATGCCAGGATATTGAAACCCCTAAAGAATTAATAAAAATCACTGATTATAAACATTTTAGCACCTTTCAACTGGATGATGTTGATAAGCTAAAACAAACAATAATTAAATACGGACCAGTAGGAGAATGTGTTTTTTATAATAAAAAGCTTAAAGATCAAGTCCATGTTATGGCTAACATTGGCTGGTCTACCGATAAGGATAACCACACAATCTGGATTTTTAAAAGCAGCTGGGGCAAAGACTGGGGAGAAGACGGTTTTCTTTATACAAAATTATATTTTCCCTTTCAGACCGGGTTCATTTATCACCAGGTTGGACCAATTGAAAGCCTTGTGGTTGAAAGAAAAGTTAAATGCACTGATAATGATGGTGATGGATACTATTTTTGGGGCTTAGGCGAAAAACCGAAATATTGTCCTAAATGTCCTGATGAACCTGATGGAGATGATTCTAATCCAAAACTTGGACCTTTGGATATAAATGGGCGATGTAAAGCGATATAACCATTATTCAGTAATTGTATTTATGTTTTCATTATTTTCAGGATTAGCGGCAGGATTTTGTTTTTATTATCCTGATTTTTTCTTTTCAGGCTATTGAACCAATAATTCTGCGTAAGCCATTAACAATATTTGTAATATAAAGCTGAAATAAGTAAACTTTTCTTTCCATTCTTTCTGAAATAATTACTACTTTCGGCAAAAAAAATATTGTTATGAACCATAAAGTAGTATTATTTTCATTTTTGCTGTTATTACCATTATTTATGAGCGCCAGTCCAGAACTTGCTCAATATCAAATAAATGATAGTATTGACAATGCACTTAATGATAGTATAAATTCCTTTATTGATTTTCAATCGGATTATCTTGTAAAAACTGAGGTAGAACACCAAAAACTAATGCGTAATATTTTTGCAATAGGATTTGTATTTATGCTAGGACTGTTGGTTTTCACCATTATTTTTTATGGCAATAAAATAAAAAAGGTCAGCGGCATTATCATCATGCAAAACGAAGTATTAAATTCTACTAAAGACCAGTTAATTAAAATAATCAACATCTTTAATTATATTGATCAGCAAGTATATATTACAGATACTAAAGGTAATATTGAATGGCATAATACTTATGCATCTAACTGGTTTACACAAGATTATGAAAAAGAAAAAGTAAGTTTGCTCAATAAATTCTCCACTGAAAATCAAGGAATTATTTTTCAGGGGATTAATGAAATTAAAACTATTTTATTTGAAGATTCCTTATACACACCAAATGGAAAATGGAAAATGATTCCGATTAAAAACTCTAAGGATGAATTTTCAAATATGGTTTTTGTAGCGGGGTAGCTTAAAATTTGTTGCAAAGAAATTATAAATTAGCACTTCGACAAGTGCTAAGTAAGCCCGCCGGACTACTTAGTGACCGAATAAGAACTTGCTGTCGCAAAGTTTAATGAGAGTTTTGTAGGAATTTGGCTTTCTGGTTTTTGTAAGAAAACTCACTAATTTAATGTTCATTTCTCTGTTTTAACACATGAATTTTATTTTTTGCTTCCGTAATTTGTATTTTGACATATGAATGTCATATTTTGTTTGCAGCTAAGACTAATTTCTATAATGCTACTGCATTTCTTTTTACTGCTATGCTATTTTCTTTCAGAGCTATAATATATTTTATCGGTGCTAAGACTTATTACTCTACTGCCAAAGCATTTTCTTTCATTGCTATGACTTATTACGATACTGCCAAAGCATTTTCTTTCATTGCTATGACTTATTACTTTACTGCTAAGGTTAATTTTGTGGCTACGGGTGGATATTTTTTTGGTGGATTGTTGTTTGCTAAAAGATAATTATGTTTTGCCCTGATGCTCTCTGCCTACTTTGGTGGTGGGAGCAGATTTTGAAGTGAAGTTGTCGATCATCACCATGGTGCTCATAAGTGTGCCTTTATCGAATGGTTAATTTAGAATGCTTTTATATAAATTCTAAATTACAGATTATTATATATTTAGAAACAAATTTTCTCAGAATTACATTAAAATACTGATATGTAAATATTTACATATTGACAATTATACACAAATTTAATAACTTGGAAGCTTATTAACTGAGCAATGATTAAAAAATATCAACTAATTTAAAATTTAAGGATATGGCTTATATGGGTA
>JARGGF010000076.1 GCA_029210905.1 Bacteroidales bacterium
TTAAAAATAAAGAGATGTAACCCGGCCATGATAATTTCGGCAACCTGGTAGGTTTTTTTCTTTCTGTGGTCAGGGATACTTTCAAGAAGGAGATTAAAATCAGGATAATGTCGCTTTAATATTATTAAAACACTGATTATGAGCTGTTTACCATCGAACGAATTTAACCGCTCACGGCACTTCTGTAACTTTTTCTTCCTCTAATAGAAAAAAGAAAAAACAATCAAAAATCAACAAAAAATATTTGCATTATTCACTGTTTATCAGTATCTTAGCGGTGAAAAAGGCAGGCAAAAACATTAATTAACCGCCTGCCTTTTTTTAATAAAAACATATAAAATATGAGTCTGAGAATCCGGCAGCAGCCGGATTGTGCCCAATAGGGCTATCTATCAGTGTTTCAGTCGATTAACACAAGAGGCTCTCCTTCATATTTTCAAGTAAATATAGCACGAAAATTATTTTTTTGCAAAAAATGCAAACCCCTGTTTCTCAGGAGAAAAGAATATAGGGATATTTTTTTCGGAGTTGCTGACAATTATTTAAAAAAATAGTAGACTGAAAACAATAGCCTTAAATTATCAGCTTGGGTAGTGTTTTGTGGAATTCCTTTTGCATCATACGTTCCATCACCATAGTTAGCAGCAGTAAATTCTCCTTCAAGGGCAAATCGGATATGTTCCATACTATAAACCATCCTGGGGGAAACCCTGAATAAAGATTCAATAGAAGTCCCTCTTCCAAAAATAGTTGATGGAGCTACGATATCATCAGAAAACCCATTATTTTTAGTAAAACCGGCAAATATTCCTGCCTGGAATTTTCCATTGGTATGAATATCAGTCCAAAATGACAATGTATTTGAAGGCGTATAATTAACATAGCCCCGTATTAAATCAATCGAATCCTTAACTGCATAACCACCAATGCTTAGAACATTATCAATATTTTGCCCGAAAACTCCTTCGAACTTTAGGGTAATTGCAGGAAGTTGAATCTTTAAAAAGGCAATGCCCGAAAAGGAGCTTACATTATCGTCGGTGCTGTAATTTTGCACGGTCTTTATTCTGGGCACAATCGTTTTATATCCCCCTCCTATTCCGAACAAAAAAGCTGTACCTGCCTCCTTATTATCTTGTTGATAATGCATTTGAACATCAATTGCAGGAATACCAGAGTTTCTTAAATAATCACCTGTGGGTCCGGCTGGTCCAACATTCGCAAAATCGCGTTGAGAAGAAAGTATCCCAATTAATTTTACCTTTTCAATTGTATAGGTCGCCCTTATTTGCGGACTCCTTCCGAAAGGCTGAATAGGTGTACCAGTGTTAAAAGATACAGTACCAGGAAAACAGCCGGTTATAAACATTGGTATCCAGCTTTGGCCAAACAATAATTCGGTTTTTGGCCAGTTTAATTTCACAAAAGCATGCCGCAACCTGAATAAGTTAATATTATCATTCGCCTGTGCGAAAAAATCACCTTCAATTTTTGCAGAAGTTTTAGCATTAAATACATCCGGACCAGTAAAATCAACTCCTATCCTGCTTTGTATGCTTAAAAAATTAAAATTTGATTTAGAATTGATATCATTCCCATCAGCATCTTCAAAAACTGGCTGTGGATATAATAAAAAATGTCCTTCGCGAGCAGATACGGTTTGCCTGGTATCCCAGAAAAAATCACTTTTTACAAAACCGTTAAACTTTGCAGTAAATTTTTTCTCTACTTTTACCTCTTCTTTGGGATCTGTATTCTGTGCTGCCACCAGAACCGGCGATAAACAGATAATCCATAATAATAATTTTCGCTTCATTGCTATCTAGTTTTTTATATTCAATTAAATTTAATTCAATCTTTTTTTCTATCCTATATATGATATATCAAGATGATTTATCAAAGGATTATACGTTTAAATATCAATCAGTTAAAGTGATTAATTGCAAATTATTTTAGAAATACACTAATTTTATAAAAACATTGGAATATCTAGTCCGAATCTTTTGGGAAAAGTTTTTCAATTGCCGTTCGCTCTTCAATTGGTCTCCCTAAAAGAATATTAATATTGTTTTTAGCGGTAAGATTATCGGGCCATAAGCCAAGTGCTTTTTTGTTAAGCAAAATAGCCTTTTCATAATCACCGGAGTGTCTGAAAATGGTTGCTAAATTGGTATATGCTACTGATAGTCTTCGATTAGTTTCTGTTTGTGCTTTAATTATATCATCAGTACGCTTATTAATAATATCCACAAGGTTAAGGTTTTTAAAGGCACTATCATTGGGATCATAAAAGCCACTAATTTTTATGATAATATCATTTCTCTCCAAAGTCTGAAAATCCTTTTGCCAATTTATAAATATTTCAATCCCTTTTTCAGTATATTGCTTTGCACTATCCAGGTAAGAGAACTTTACAGAATCATCCTTTTCAATAAGAGCTAATGTCAACCATGCTGCAGCTTTATTATTTTGTACTACACCCATTTCATAAGAGTTTTTATAATCTTCACATCGAAGATATATCTGTTCTATGGTATCGAGCGTTTTAAAAACGGCATCAAAATCGTTCTTTACCACAAGCTGGTTATAATCACCATATTTAACTTTAGCCATTATCACCCTTGGATCTTCAGATCTGTTAATCTTATTATAATACAGATAAGCAATTAAAATTCCGAATAAAACTAAAACAGTCATTACTGCAATGACTGTTTTAGTTCCTTTTCTATCTGTATATTTTCTTTCTTTCTCTTGCATAAATTTTCTCCAGGTAATTTATTATTTTATTAGCTGTGAACATTTTCCACAAGGAATTTCTTAATCTCAAATGGAGTAGGTTCAGTCATTTTTGAAACTACAATATTAACAATAATTGCTAAAGGTGCACCAAACCATGCAAAATACCAGGCACCTAGCCAGTAAGATATAAATTCATGTGCCGGCCATGTCAGATTGAAGTAACCTGCTATAAAATAAGCAATTGAAATAAGTGCAACCGATCCACCGGCTATCAGACCTGCGATAGCTCCGGATCTGTTGGAACCACTCCACCAAATACCTAATAAAAACAACGGAAAAATGGTACAACCTGCTAAAGAGAAGGCAACTGCAACCAATTGGGCGATTAGTGCAAAATTAAATAAAGCAAGCGCTGCTACTATAATTGCCATAAAGATAGTTCCGTATCTTGCCATTCTGAGTTGTTGTTTAGGGCTACTCTCAGGACGCAATACTTTTACATAAATGTCATGCGAAAAAGCAGAGGCACCTGCCACCAATAATCCTGAAACTGTTGAAAAAGCCGCAGAAACACCACCAGCTGCTAAAAATCCAACAATTAAAGGATTTACATCGCCTAATTGTGCAGTATAAACTACAATAGCATCCTTGGCAAGTTTACCAACTTCATAATGGCTTGACAGTACTGCACCAAATGTTGAATAAACAGGTGCGCTCCAATACAATATACATATAAAAAACAATCCCCAAACCACAGACCAGCGGGCATCACTTGATTTTGGAACCACATAAAACCGTTGGATTACATGAGGCAATCCAGCCGTGCCAATCATCAGTGAAAAAGCAATGGCCATAAACTGGAAAAAGGTTTGTCCTGAAGCAGGATCCCAGGGCATAGCATATTCGGGGCTTGCTGTAAGTGCAAAATCATGTCCGAATGAATTTACCATGTTTTGAATTTCAGGTGCTGGTATCCCTGTTACAATATCCGATACTAATGCACCATAACCAATCTGTGGTAATAGCCAAAAATAATCAAATTTATAAGTGAGTATAAACAAAGGGATTAAAAAAGAAATAATAATTATAATGTATTGGATCTGCATGTTTTTTGTCACACCAAGCATACCGGAAATAAGCGTATATGAGAGTACTACTGTACCTCCAATTAGAACTGCCAGATTATAATCAATGCCCAGTATCCATTTGAACATCAGACCTATACCACCAAACTGACCAACACAATAGGCAATTGAAATTAATATAGCAACAATGGCACCTACAACCCGTAGTTTTTGAGAATAAAACCTATCACCTATAAAATCAGCAGCGGTATATTTTCCATATTTCCTGATTTGACCCGCCATTAAAATAAGGAGTAGTACATATCCCCCCGTCCAACCAATTACATAGGCCAAACCATGATATCCGGTACCATACATAAGTGCTGCCATTCCCAAAAAAGAAGCGGCACTCATCCAGTTGGAGGCTATTGCCATTCCCGAGCCTACTCTTGAAATGCTTCGTCCGGCTGCATAAAAGTCAGTGGTATCCTTTGCCCTGAATACAATACCAACCATTACAAACAAAACTAAAATACATATAAGGATGATTGCCGGGCCTACCTTAAAGTTTCCTTCAAGTTGTACATTACCTGCAGCAAATGCAAATACAGGAGCTAATAATAATGCTGTTAATATAATTTTTTTCATTTCTATAGATTTTGGATTTTAAATATTCAGGTTCATTAACGGATTAAATACTTTCAGTAACATTTAATTTAATAAGCGTTTTATCCGTTCTGTAACAGTATAACCAACACAATCCTACAAAAAGGATCAATAAGAAAACTGCTGTATAAAAATAATGAAACGGAAACCCTAACAATTTAAAATCAGTCAGAAATGATTGATTATGAATTAAGTACTTGGCCATTATGGCTGGAACTTTTGAACTATCTTCTTCATTAAATGCCCTGATACTCGAATTGCTCAAAATAAATGGCAACAATTTCGCATGAACACTATACGACTTAATGCCTAGAAATCCAGATGCAAAGTCAGCCAACGAGTTTTTTGTGTCAATGTAATCCTTGTCTGACAATCTGGTTAATGAATCATTTTTTACGGCAGTAAAAGCATTAATTTTTTCATTAAAATTTATTTTCAAACTATCTGGCACTAATTTAATAACAAACTGGCTCATAACATTTTCCAATGCAACTTTATCGTTGTCATTAACAGATAATTTACCCAGCACTGATAATGCCGAAGAAATGAATACTTTTTCGTCAGCCGGAGAAGCTGTTCCATTACTAATTTTGTTCCAAACACTTTCATAAGCGATGTAACTGTCTTCAGGGGTGGGTTTTTCTACGATTTTTAATAGGATGTGAAACCCAAAAATACCAATTGCCCATACAGAAACTAAACTTAAAGTTATGTTTCTATTAAATTTTGCCAACCTGGTTGTGGGCTTAAAAAAACTAAAATCATAACTTTCGACTTTTTCTTCCATTTTATAGATTTTAAGTGATTAGTAGTTAGGTGCCTAATGTATTGCACATAATTATAAATAATTATGACAAATGTCATGATTGTAAATCTTACAATAAATTCAACAGTATTCCTGCTAAAATAAAATGTAATTATTTGTTCACTTTTTAGGATCCAGAGAGCATCTTTTATTTCAAAAACAATACTAAATTTCGGTTATTATTTAATAAATCTTTCGGGAATAAAAATATTAGAATAAAAACAGTGCTTAAGCCGGAGCGACTCCATATAATACTTAACCTATGGGAAACAGCAATCTGGAGCAAAAAGAAACAGGCTTCACCCTAAAAATTCATGAATGATACCTATTAAGAACTCTGAATGTAACAGAACAATCTCACAGATAGCAAAGAGTTCATCTTTTATATTCGATAGCCATAAAATATAATTAGCACTATCCAAATAGGAAAAAGCAGTTAATTAGTAATACATATTTTGAGTGTCAAAAAAATAAATGTAACTTTAAACGGTAATTTCTATTTATATGGAGTCAATAAAAGAATTATATAAAATTGGCAATGGCCCATCCAGTAGTCATACAATGGGACCCAAAAAAGCAGCAGAAATATTCTACAGTAAAAACACTGAAGCTGAGGAGTTTAAAGTAACCTTATATGGCAGCCTGGCTAGTACAGGAAAAGGACATATGACGGATTGGATTATTGAAAAAACAATTCCCAAAAAAACACAAATTATATGGAAATTTGATGAGTCTTTGCCTTTGCACCCTAACGGGATGTTATTTGAAAGTTTTGACAAAAATGGTCATAAACTTAATGATTGGGAAGTTTACAGCATAGGTGGAGGTTCTATCATTGATAAGAACACAAAACTTCAGCATAGTCAGGTATATCAGCATAAAACCATGGCAGATATTATTACACATCTTGAAAAAAATGGTGGAAGCTTTTGGGAATATGTTGTAAGAACAGAGGGTGAACAAGTGCTCGAATATCTGAAACAAGTCTGGGAAACCATGAAAGCGGCAATTAACAGAGGCCTTGATGCTGAAGGAACTTTACCCGGAGGTTTAAAACTACCCCGTAAAGCTTCTGCATATCATGTAAAAGCTCAAATGCAGAATAAATTTGCCGAAGATGATACTTATCTGTTTGCTTATGCACTTGCTGTAGTTGAAGAAAATGCCGCCGGAGGTCAGGTGGTTACTGCTCCAACTTGTGGTTCATCTGGAATTTTACCAGCTATACTTTATCTTTTTTCAAAAAACTATAAATTTAAAGATGAAAGAATTATAAGGGCATTGGCAACAGCAGGACTTATTGGGAATCTGATTAAAGAAAACGCTTCAATTTCGGGTGCCCAGGTTGGTTGTCAGGGTGAAGTAGGCACTGCTTGTTCTATGGCTGCCGCCGCCGCAACGCAACTTCTGGGAGGAACCATCTATCAGATAGAATATGCAGCATCATCTGGATTGGAACATCATTTGGGACTTACATGTGATCCAATAGCCGGATTGGTGCAAATTCCATGTATTGAGCGAAATGCATTTGGTGCTCAAAGGGCTCTGGATGCTGCATTATTTGCCATTCATTCAGATGGCAGACATTTTGTGGCCTTTGACAATGTTGTTGAAGTTATGGAACAGACCGGACATGATTTACCGAGCTTATATAAGGAAACATCGCAAGGTGGCCTTGCAACAATGGGACTTTATGGACGAAAAAAAAACAACCCGAATATAGAAAAATAAAAACTTTTTAAAATAGTGAAAGTATGGAAGAAGATTTTAAAAAAATATTTCAGCTAAGTGAAAACAATTTATTATTAGAACTTCAACTACCTGAAAATAAGAATTTTATTGAAAAAACAAAAATTTTTCAAAATGAAATTAAATCACTCGATAAAAAACTGGAACTTAATGAAAGGTTGATAAAAAATATTTATTTTATAAGTTCTGAACTGATACAGGCTGTGATTCATGATGGAATTTTCCAAAATGATCTGTTTACAAATTGTGTGAAATTAAGTTACACCGATAACCGGTTTTACTTACTGAGTCAAAATTTAATTGAAATCCCAAATATTCCCAGGGTCCAAAAGAAATTTGATGAAGTTAATAGTGCTTTTGATGCAGAGGATAGCACAGAAGAATTGCAGCTTCGTTATAAATACAAAATTAAAAATACCCCAATGACCAAAAGTGGAATAAGCGTAGGAGTTCTTGATTTGGCAAGACGTTCTCTTAATAAATTACACTTTAATTTCGAAAAAATTAATGATAAATACGCTATCTTTTCAATTATTTGTACCATAGATATAGATTAACTCATGGTTTCATCATGCGCTGTTATACAATCTGAATAATTCGTGCACCTGATTTATATTTGGAAATGAAGCACTGAAGC
This sequence comes from Bacteroidales bacterium, assembly GCA_029210905.1. Taxonomy (GTDB): domain Bacteria; phylum Bacteroidota; class Bacteroidia; order Bacteroidales; family NBLH01; genus NBLH01. The sequence goes on from JARGGF010000076.1 coordinate 7,661, forward strand.
TTCCGTATGGTTTTTATTTTGCAATGCTTTCGCATCTAAACAGATACTCAGGAATTGATGCACCTTTCGTGTAAAATGATTTTTTTTATGCAAATCATCATTAATCGAGTGAAATTAAACTTCGAGGATAAATTCTTAAAATCCCACATAATATCTCCATACGATATACATTCCATATCATTTAAACAGCAAAATATATTAATCCAAAAATTAAGTGAAATGAAAAAACTAACCAATTTTATTGCATGTATAATTTTATTACTAACCATGCATTCTAAAGTATTGCTTGCAACCAATACTAATGATACAAAATTATTGTCACAGCCTGCCATAAGCCAAAATAATATAGCATTTATTTATGCTGAAGATTTGTGGGTGGCAAATATCGATGGTTCGGTCCCCCGAAGATTGACAATAGATGTTGGAATAGAATCTGACCCTGTGTTTTCACCAGACGGTAAATTAATTGCTTTCAGTGCCGAATATGATGGGAATACCGATGTGTTTATTGTCCCTGTTGAAGGCGGAGTTCCTAAACGTCTTACCTGGCATCCGGATGCTGATTTTGTAAGAGGATTTTCAGTTGATGGTCAATCTGTTCTATTTGCCTCAAGGAGAACTACTTATACCAATCGCTATTTTCAATTATATACTATATCTGTGAATGGCGGATTTCCCACAAAATTAGAGATTCCAAATGCATGGAGAGCATCCTATTCAGATGATGGCAAATCTATGGCTTTCACCCCAATTTATGAAGCATTTAACCAATGGAAAAACTATCGGGGCGGTACAACTTCAAATATTTTACTATTTTCTTTTCAGGATAATTCAGTTATTAAAATTCCTCAACCAGATGGTGGTTGTAACGACACAGACCCTATGTGGGTTGATGACCACATTTACTTCAGAAGCGATAGAAATGGGGAATTTAATCTTTTTTCTTATCAGATTTCAAACAAAGAAATAAAACAATTGACTGATTTTAAAGATTTTCCGGTTATAAGTGCCTCAAAAGGGAAAAAACAAATAATTTTTGAACAAGCTGGTTACCTGCACACCTTTGATATGGAAAAAGGGACTGAAAAAAAATTGAAAATCGGAATCGCAACCGATTTACTTGAGCTACGAACCCGATATATCAAAGGTGGGAATTATATTCGAAGCGGCAGTATTTCCCCTTCTGGTGCTCGCGCGGTATTTGATTTTAGGGGTGAAATTATAACTGTTCCTGCTGAGAAAGGCGATCCCAGGAATTTAACTCAAACTTCTGGTGCACATGAAAAGTATCCTGCATGGTCACCAGATGGCAAATCAATTGCCTATTTTTCAGATGGTTCGGGTGAATACCAGCTTTTTATCCAGCCCCAGGATGGAAAAGGAAAAACAAAAATATTTAATTTGTCCGGCACAGGATTTTATGCATACCTGCATTGGTCACCTGATAGTAAAAAATTGTGTTATTCCGATAATGGACGAAATCTTTATCTTTTTGATGCCGAAACTGGTACAAATAAAAAGATTGATTCGGATGAATTGTATGTGCCGGGAGCATTTCGGGATTTATTCGGAGATTGGGCATTTGATTCAAAATGGATAGTATATACAAAAATTATGGAGACAAATTTTTCTCAGGTATACATCTATTCCCTGGAGACAGGAAAATCAATACCGCTTACTGACGGTTTGAGTAACACAACTGATCCCCGATTCGACAGAAGTGGTAAATATCTGTACTTTTTTGCTTCTACTGATGCAGGACCAGTAGTAAACTGGTTTGATCAATCCAGCATTGATATGGAAATGACCAATTCCATCTATTTAATTACACTTCGTAAAGATATCATTTCTCCATTGGCAAAGGAAAATGATGAAGAAGGAACTGAAGAAAAAAATGCAGAATCAAACGGTAAGGAAAATAATAAAAAAAGTAAAAAAGAAAAATCAGAAGAAAATTCAAAAACAGAAGCCCTGAAAATTGACTTTGACGGAATTACTCAACGTATTGTCAGTCTTCCCATTAAAGAAGGCAACTACTCTCAATTGAATGTAGGTGCCGAAGGTCAGGTTTTGTACATTGCCAGTTCATCTGATAATTCAAATCCACCAACATTGCATAAATATGATATTAGCGAAAGGAAAGATAAGGAAATAATGGAAATGGATGAATATACCTTATCTGCCAATGGAAAAAAAATGATGTTTTACAAAGGAAACAGCATAGGGATTACCAATACCGGAGAAAAACCAGAGGAGGGAAAAGGAATATTAAATACGGAAACTATAGAAGTAAAAGTGGATCCAGTTGCGGAATGGACAAACATCTTTAACGAGGCATGGCGGATAAATAGGGATTATTTTTATGATCCTGGCATGCATGGAGCAGATTGGCAGGCTATGAAAAAGAAATACGAACCTTTTCTTGCTGATTTATCCTGTAGAAGCGATTTAAACCTGGTAATTCAATGGATGTGCAGTGAATTGGCTGTTGGTCATCATCGCTTGACAGGCCGTGGAGAACAATTACATAAACCGGATAGAGTTCCAGGAGGGCTTCTTGGCGCCGATATTAAAATTAATAATAACAGGTATCAGATTACAAAAATATTTGGTGGACTTAATTGGAATCCGGAATTACGATCACCACTCACAGAACCAGGTGTTAATGCAAAAGCCGGAGATTACATTCTTGCGGTAAATGGCGAAGAAGTAACAGCAAATAAAAGCTTCTATAGCTATTTTGAAAATACAGCTGACAAAATAGTTGAGTTGACAATTGGTCCAAATCCTGATTTTACTGGCTCAAGAGTGGTTAAAATTGTTCCGCTGAGGAGTGAATATGCACTCCGTAACCGCGATTGGGTAGAAGGAAATCTTAAGAAAGTAAATGAAGCCACAAAAGGGCAGGTTGCATATGTATATGTTCCAAATACAGCAGGTTTGGGTCATAC
>JARGGF010000770.1 GCA_029210905.1 Bacteroidales bacterium
GGTCTGTTATCAATTGCTCTGGCAATATGATAAAAATAGCTCCCTTGTTTCCCAAATTTCTTTATAAGCTCTATCTCAGATAAAGCTTTCAAATCCAATCCATTATAAATACCAAGATTATGCATTTTTTCAGCTGCAACCTTTCCAATTCCAAAAAATTTTTCGATGGGTAATTTTTCAACAAATGCCTCTGCATCTTCAGGTTTAATTAAAAATATACCATTCGGTTTGCGATAATCTGAAGCTATTTTTGCCAAAAATTTATTGATTGAAATACCGGCAGATGCTGTCAATCCTGTTTCATCAAAAATGCGTTGTTTAATTTCTTTGGCAATTAAAGTGGCTGATGGTTTTCCTTTTTTGTGCTGTGTTACATCGAGATATGCTTCATCCAGCGAAAGCGGTTCCACTAAATCAGTATATTCCAAAAAAATTTGCCTGATTTGATTTGAGACCTGCTTATAGACATCAAATCGTGGCCTGACAAAGATAATAAATGGACATTTTTTCTTTGCAGTTTTAGCCGGCATGGCTGAATAAACGCCGTACTTTCGAGCCTCATAACTGGCAGCTGCAACTACACCTCTGGCGCTGGTGCCACCTACTGCAATTGGTTTACCTTTGTATTCAGGATTATCCCGTTGCTCCACTGAGGCAAAAAAGGCATCCATGTCGATATGGATTATTTTGCGGGTTTCAGGCATACTAATCAATGCTGTCTATGTGCATTTCAATATAACTGAAAACTTCATGCAAGGAAATGGTAGTACTTTCTTTAATATTTTCTTCCTTTCTTAAATGTAAATGATGCGGATAAGTTGCAAGGGCCCTATGATGTGGTGCATTGTCCCATCGTATTATTAATTCACCATTTTTATTTTGCCAATGGAATGAATAATTTCTATCTTTTTCATCAATATATTCCTTTGTATACAATGCAGAATCATCGATTAAAAAAATATTCAACTTTAAATATCTGGCAGAAAGGTCATGTCTGAACTCAACAACTTCAAAACTTTTAACAAGCTTACTGTTCTCAAGCCACTTTAAAATTTCCAAGTCTGACATCTTCAATCATTTTACTTACATTAAGATAAAGATTGTGGTATGCTTTCCAATCAATATAATCATCCCAATTGCTAAAATTTTCACTTGACGATTTATTAATTTGTTCCTCAAAACTGACAAAATTAGCATTGTGCTTTCTTTCGAGAAACAAGATTTTATCTTCATAGTATTTCTGTTCTGCAAGATAGGAGAGTAACATCCATTCAGCTACCTTTTCCTTATTTATCGTTAGCATATTAATTAATTATCATTTATTACAAAGATACGCATTTTTTGGCTATCAATGCTTCGTATGCACATCCACTCCATGCAACATAAATATCAGATGCTCAAGCGTTTTAAGAATTTCGCCCATGTATTCCTTAACAGCCTTGAGACTACCAGGAAGACAATACAATTGTGTTTTGCCCAAAACGCCCGCAATTCCACGACTCAATAATGCATTTGGTACATTTTGTCCAAATTTTAACCGGATATTTTCCATAATCCCGGGAATCTCTTTTTCAATAACTTTTTTGGCTACTTCGGGGGTAAAGTCTCGTGGTCCTATGCCGGTTCCTCCGGTTGTGATAACAATATCAACTTTATTATGCTTTGCCTTTAAAAGCAGTGATTCTAGTTGCTCAGCATCGTCAGGAATTACGCCAAGGCTTGTTTTAAAATTCCATTCTTTTTCAGTAAAATAATTATTGATGGTGGCAACTATTTCCGGGCCACTTAAATCCTTATATTCACCGCGATAAGCTCTATCACTTAATGTAATTACTTTTATTTTAAGTTCTCTTCTTTTTTTAAATTCATCGTTGTTCATGTGTTCTACTTTAAATAATACAATACTGATTTGTCGAATGGTGCCCAGACTGAATTTTTCACCCCGGCTTTTTTCAAACCCCGATTCACCCAATTATTACAGGTAAAAAAAAGACTATATTTTCCTTTCGATTCATAGTACTTATAAAAGTCTCCAGAATTATCAGACTGAATTCTAATAGTATGGCCGTTTTTATCCAAATAAAATGAGGCATAAATATAATCACTTATAATCTTAAGTTGGCAATCTGAGATGGTAATTTTTTTTGTGTTTTTTGAGACTTCCGGCTCATTTCTAAGTCCATAAACCTGCATTACAGAAGGCGTAGGAAGAATTGCAGCCTTAAATGCAATGGAAATTTTTATATCGCTCCATTGTGGAGTATTCATATAAAATTCTTTATCACCCCAGCCAAATGCAAGAAATTTTAAATTTTTATCAAACCCAAGTTTCTCTGTCCAATCATATTGCAAAGAATGTGAAGGAATTATAATATCAGTATGTACACCATTAGAATTTACAAATACTTCGGTGCCCGCTGGAAAATCATTAAAATCGGTATTTACAGGAATAAGTGTGAGTATAATTGCGGTAACCAAATAAAGTAGAATCAGAAAAAAAAATCCCGCCAGAATTTTTAGCAGCAAGGAAAATATTTTTCGAATAATTTTCACATTTATGCAATATCAGTTTTTTTCTTTTCGATTAATTTGGTATAGTCAATAACCATCTGTTTATCAACTGCTTTACACATGTCATACACCGTTAATAATGCCACGGAAACACCAGTAAGAGCCTCCATTTCAACACCGGTCTGCCCTATACATCTTACTTCGGCAGTTACTTTCACACCAGTTTCATCAAGTAAGGTCTGAAGTTTTACTTTATTTAATCGTAAAGGGTGACAAAGTGGTATTAAATCGCTTGTCCTCTTAGCTGCTTGAATTCCAGCAATTTCGGCAACAGTTAGTACATCACCCTTTTTCATATTGTTTTCCTTAATTAAGGAAATGGTTTCAGCATTCAATGTAATATGCCCTTCAGCAATTGCAATTCTCAATTGGTCAGGCTTATTGCCAACATCAACCATTCGGGCTTTACCTTCGGAATCTATGTGAGTTAGTTTACTCATAATTAAAACTAAAAAATTAACACGTATGGTATTAGCAATTTATCTCTACTGAATGAATTAGTTCTTAATACCAATTGTTTCACTTTAACCATTAATCAAAGAATTGTTCAGTAATTTTAATTTAATATGGGAAATCAGTTTTTCTAAATCATTGGTGCTTATAAGTCTATCAGAGATAATAACATTTTTGTTTTTCTTTTTTTCTGTATCCTCTATTCTGAGTGTGTAATATTTTATTCCTTT
>JARGGF010000771.1 GCA_029210905.1 Bacteroidales bacterium
AGATTATGGAATAAGTAGTGTTTCTAAGAAAACTACCTAAAATTAGAATAATTCAGGAACAAGATCACCTTTTTTTAAAAAAAACATGGCCCTTTTTACCAGAAATCAGAGCCCTCATTGAAATTCTATTATTTTTTACATTTCTATGCCCATATTCAATTACAAGAGCATAGCTATCCCATTAAATATCTGAATAACAATGTTATAAGAAAGATATAATTATGCTACAAGTCTATATGTCAGAGTTTTTCTTTTAGCCTCTTCCCGTTTCTTGTCTAGGATATATTTGCCAATTTTTTTTAGGTTATAGGCGCATACACCTAAGGCAATATATTTTTTGTAATTCAAAATACCTTTGTCAGGGCACCTGTCCAACCCCCTGTGTTCTAATTCGTTAATATTGGACTCTACTGTGCTGTGCAGGTTTTTGTATTTTTTAAAACCCCTACTTTTTTCTTCTTCTTCCTCTGCCTTGTTCCTTTTCCCCAATTTGGGCATGATTACCTTTTCAACAGAGCTCTGCAAGAGCTCTTTATTGTCTTTGTTCCAAAAACCTTTGTCAAAACTCCATACTTTTACCTTGTACTTTTGAAGCACCCTGTCGGCTATCTCAATCAATATGTCCCTGTCTTGTTCATCGTCCATTATTTGATAATCAACTATTAAATTATACTGGTCTGTTGTGATATTCAGCTTTTTGCCAAGTTCAACGTTTGGCCTGGACTTTCCCTTTTTGACCCATTCCGTATAAGTCTCGAATATTGAAAACAGTTTCTCTTCATGTGGTATCTTCTCGCCTTTTAGTATCCTGCGTTCAACTAAATCAACATGCTTGTCCATTAATGGCATAAAGTGCTCTAAAGTTAGCACTGTAGAAAGATCTGCTACATCATTAATAGGCAAGCCGGGGAGCGTGCTTTCTAATTTTTTGGTCAGGGCCATGGCTTTTCTCAGGTACCTCCTGGTTGCATAACAAACCCGCTCTTCTTTGTCCTTACCACCAGAGCTGCTGGCCTTGCCAAGTTCCCGCATCAGGCCTTTGAGCCCGTACCGCCAGTTGGCCAGTTTTCTCCAGCCTTCTATGTTTTCGTATTTTTCTGTAAATGTAGATATTGCATCCAGGCATTTCCTGGCACTGTCCCATAAAAGGTTATAATCAGTAGGAAAATGGACGTTGCTTTCTACAACAAAACTATCGCTTTTTAAGAGCAATGCTTCCTTTTCTTTTTTTTTAAACACTTCCTTGTGACCAAATTCAAGGATTATCTGGTTGATTTCTTTGAGTATATCATCGCTCAGTAATGAAATATTGTCATAAATGTTTTGATACTCCAGTTCTATCCTGGTAAAACCACCATGATCTGCACCCATCCCAAGTAAACTCCTCAATGTCAGGTGGTTGTTTGCCAAAGCGTGGAGCTTGGCATAGCCGATGTTTTCGCAAAGCCTTACTTGGGCCAACACAAATAGCTGCCATAGGGTCATCCCATTACGGCCTGTCTTCTTTTTACCAGCCAATAAATAATCCTCTAATACGCTGAATATCTTTTCATTATACTCAGGTGTTTTGTAAATTTCTAATAAAGCGGCCAGTAATTCGGTTAATGGGTCTTTTAGTTTAAATGACACTACCGTTTTTTCTATGGGTAAAATCCCGATGGTTAATTGCTGGGTGAATCTATTTCTCATATTTCGAATCTTGTATGCCCATTTGTAAAAATAGGCGAATCTAAATTATTTAACACCCTGAAATTAAACATTTTATCGAAACTGTGCAAAAAATAAACAACTAGATTCAAGTAAGTTATTAACTGCAAGTTGTTGATAATCTTGGTACTTATAGTTTTCTATGGGGCACTACTTAATCGATTGAGCAGAACTTTTCTCATGAGTGTTAACGAATAATCGCTCAATTTGGGTATAAATCAGAATATGAATAAATTAGCACATTTTTATAAATAAGCCGAATAATGAAGCATACAGTAATGTTTATATTTATAATAGTTGTAACTTTAATTTATGGAGCAGTTTCCTGGTATGTGTTCAGCCGCGGAGTAAGGGCTTTAGAAGGTACTGTTTACCTGAGAATTTTTAAATGGTCTTTCTGGCTGATTGCAGCTACTTTTATTATTGGGCAGGTACTTGAAAGAGGAAATCCCGGATTGTTTGCAAGAGTGATAACTCATATTGGGTCTGTGTGGCTCGCTTTCTTTTTCTACCTGTTATTGTTTGTAGTTATCGTTGACATATTCAGAATATTTCAGCACTTTTTTAATATTTTCCCTGCTTCATTAACTTCGGGTTTACTTTCAGGTAACATGCTCTTTGTCTATGCTTTATCTTTTGCATTTATGGTTACAGTAGGTGGTTATATTAACGCCCGCATTCCAAAAATAAAGGAAATTGATATTACAATCGACAAAAAACAAGGTGAAAACAGAAAATTAAAAATTGTATTGGCAACTGATGTTCACCTGGGTGTAATTCTTGGAAATAGACGGGCTGAAAAACTGGTGGAACAAATTAATCAGCAAAATGCTGATATTGTGCTGTTTGGCGGGGATTTGGTAGATCATAATCCGATTCCTGTGGTTAAAAATAATATCGGGGGCCATTTTGAAACCATCAAGTCAAGATTTGGTGTTTTTGCCATCACAGGGAATCATGAATTTATTGGAAATGCTGATGTAAGCGCTGATTATTTTTTAAAACATGGCGTAAAATACCTTCGCGATACGATTATTACAATAGAAAATATTTTGCAAATTGCTGGTCGTGAGGACAAAGAAAAACTCAGATTTGCAGGATTAGAAAGAAAACCTCTGGAAGACCTGCAAAAAGACCGGGATGAAAAATTGCCTTTAATCCTGCTTGATCATCAGCCAGTTGAATATGCTCAGGTAGAAAATAATGGCATTGGTTTAATGCTTTCAGGACACACCCATAAAGGACAATTATGGCCTTTTGGCTTTTTTACAAATTTATTATATGAAAATCATTATGGCTTAATTAAAAAGGGCTCAACATGGTTTTATACTTCATCGGGGTACGGTACCTGGGGCCCACCTGTTCGCACAAGTAACCGGCCGGAATTGGTTGTAATTAACCTAACACTGGAATAAAAAAAATGTAGCATTCCAGGTTGCTTAGTAATTGGAACCAATTAACATAGTTGTTGCAGGACTGTTATGTAGCGCAGCTTTCCAAGCTGCGTTGTAATCACAGCTTTGGAAAGCTGTGCTACCTGCGTGT
>JARGGF010000772.1 GCA_029210905.1 Bacteroidales bacterium
AAATAAAAAAATTCTGTTTTTTGCCAAAAATTAAGTAATATTATGTCCTCTACTAAAATTTTTGAAAGAGTATGAAAAGAAAATACATTTTGATAGGTGTCTCTTTAGCATTGGCCTCGTTAGTGCTTTCCTGCAATAATAATGGGAAGACTAAACAAAATGCTGTTAAAGATACAACAACTGTAGCTGTTGACCTGTCCTCAAAGAAAAGTTTTGTATATACCAAATATGAACTACCCCTATCAGTTGATGTTTATAAATTTTTAAAAAGCAAAAATGTAGATTTCAACAAAGGTTATATGCATAGTTTGAGCAAGAAGGATAAGTATTTTACTGGTGTTAGCAGGGCCTTGGTTTTGGGCATTTATTCTTCCGATTTGGCTTATGCTACTATTTATGATAAGAGCCAGGAATCTGTTGACTATTTTGGTGTTTCTATAGATCTTGCGCATAAGCTGGATATTGAACAAGGATATGATTCAAAAGTACTAGACAGAGCTTATGATAATTTGAACAACAATGATTCTTTAAGTAAAATAGCTGCTGAAGCATATCGTAAAACTTGTAATTGCCTTGAAGAAAATAAAACGACCAATATACTTCCATTTATTGTACTTGGTTCCTGGCTTGAAAGTATTCATATTTTAACCCAGGCTTCGATGGGAAGTGTACCAGCTGATGGGCTTTTACAGGAATTATACAACCAACGGGTACACTTAAATGGAATGATTAAATATCTTTCGGATGTAATAGCACAGTCCGAAGGAGCTCCAGAAATTGAGGATATGAAATCATTGCTGGAAAAACTAAAGTTGATGCAGTCAAAATATGAATTGATAGATGTATCTCATGCTGAAAGCCTTAATATAGGTCAGTTTAAAGATGTTATTTTTTTGGTAACAGATATGCGCAAGGTAATTACTGACTAAGACAAAAGGGCATCACTAAAAACGCTGAGTTTAAGGCTTGCTCAATTTGAAAAACAGGAGTCCGCTAATTGGCGGATGGGGATATTTCAAATTGAGCGTATCGACGAAGTTAAATTTTCGGGCTTATTGGAGTTTAACCATGAATTGCTATTTTTTGACAGACGCAACAATACTATATTTTGAATAGTCTTACTTGATACAACTATATTTTGATTAAAATTTTCGCCAATGATACGCTGGTATAAACTAGTCTTTGTAGTGCTTTTGTTGCCATTAACTAATGCATTAGCGCAGGAAGATGCTCTGAAACAACAAATTAAAGCACAACTGAATGCTGCAGATAAAAGTAAAATTGAAAAAGCTGAAAAGTATTATAAAAATGCAGCAGATGAGATGAAACTTGCTGATGAAAAGGAATCATCAGACCCGAAAAAGACTCTGAAATACAGAATTAATGGCTCGAAATACTTTGGCAAAGCGAATAAAACTGCTTATACGGTTTATAAACGCGATTTAGAAAGATTCTTTAATAATATAGATCCTGTAAAGGCAAAAAAAGCTGAATTAAAAATGGATCAGGCTGGACTGCTGATGAAAGAGGCACGCAAAAAGAGAGAAGCTTCATTACGGATAAATGTGCTGGAAAATGCTTATGCTTTATTGGAAAAAGCCCATAAGTATGAGTCTAGGGCTATTAAAAATTTGCTTGACGTATATCAGCTGTTTATTGGGAACAGCCAGACCGTTGGAGATGAGATAGTTGTTGCAAATAATACCCAATCTGAAACAAATGATATTTCAGAAAACAAAAATAATGAAGTTGTAAATGAGGAGCAGAAAGATGAAACCGATGAGCTTAATTCAGGTTCTGCTAAAGAAACCAGTTCAGATAAAATTATTAATACTTTAGAGCCCATAAAAATTCAAGGCAGTAAAGGTGCGTTTTTTTTGTTGCAGGTTGCTGCTTCAAAATCACCAATTCCTGTTGCAGGATTAACGCAGACATACAGTGAAGATATTGTAGATGAGAAGTTTGATGAATGGTATAAATACTTTGTAAATAAAAAATTTGACACTTTTGATGAGGCCAATGCCTTTAAATCTTCAATGAAAGCTCGTGGCATTTTTGTCGTTGCCTTTAAAAATGGGCAGAAAGTCAGTTTTGAGGAAGCCATGAAAAAGGATGAACCCATTAAAGAAACAGTAGTTGAGAACAAAGCCGTTGATGAAACAATAAATGAAGTTGTAAGTTCAGAAACTGTTTATCGTCTTGAAGTTGGTATTTCAACAAGGCCACTTAGTGCTTCGGAAGTGAGCAACTTTAAAAACGGGGATAAACCTGTAATGTCAGTCGATCGCGGTGGTTGGTTCTCATATACCATCGGTGATTTTAACTCAGAAGTAGAAGCGCTTAACTTTAAAAGGTTAAAAGGGTTAAGTGATGCTGTGGTTTTGAAATTTGTAAACGGGAAAGTGGTTGATTAAATATTTTTAAATTCCTTGCAGATTGAAATCTTTTTATTTCAAAATGTCAAGGATATTCCTCCAAAATAGTACCTGGGTTTTCCCGGATAATAATATCGGGGTGCAGCTGCTCCAAATGAAGGCGCATTTACCAGTATCATAGAAGCATATTTTTCATCAAAAGCATTGTTGATTCCTACGTAAAAAGCTATTGATTGATAGCCTTTCATTTTCTTTTTGTATCCTGCCTTTAGGTTTACTAAATGGTACGAAGTATAACTTCCGGTATTTCCGTCGTCAAGATATTGTTTACCTGTGTATTGATTTTTAATATTGAAATAGATTCCGCTTGAATAGTTGAACTCAAAAGAGGAACTGAAATTAAAATTTGGAACACCTGGCAGGTTATTACCATTGTAAATGATACTGTCGTTAATAAAATCTTTAAAAGTGTTTTTTGATATTGAAAGACCCAGGTTGAACTTTACCGAAGGTAAATGATAGTATTCCTTTTTGTTAAACAATGTAACACTAGTTAATTCAAAGCCGGAATGGATAGTTGAACCTGCATTTTTTCCTGTAAAGACATCTTCGGAAATTCTTTCAGTTACCAGTAAATTATCAACCAGAATTAGGTAGGTGCATACATCAATAAACAGATTGTTGTCAAAGGCATTTACTCTAATTCCAAGCTCAAAATTATTTCCAGTCTCTGGTTTAAGCTTGTTATTTATCTCACCATCAGGTAAAAGCGTTTCTTCAACAGTAGGATAAGAAAAACCATAACTGTACGATCCATAAATACGGTTGTTTCTAAAAATAGGAACATTGATGCCTAAAAAAGGTGCCGGAATGT
>JARGGF010000773.1 GCA_029210905.1 Bacteroidales bacterium
AATGGTTTGATGCAGAAGTGTATCCTGGAAAACTCTTAGATTGGCTTTGTTGATAATAGAAAGTGTTAATTCTTCATACTGGGCTGCCAAATCGGTTTTAAAATTATAAGTTGCTCCAACGTTTAAGAAGAGATTGTCATTTATCATTTTATGAAAATGTACACCCAGGCCTACAGATACAGCATCAAAAACTGAGGTATTACTTTCTCTTATCCTGCTTCCTGAACTTGTATTTGATAAGGTTTGCACTGTTTTGGTCCGATCTAAAGACCCAAAAATATAGGCTACTTTAATACCTACAGACAGAGGTTTCAGGATTTGAAAGGAGTTATCAAAATAAAAACTATTAATACCTCCCTCGCCTGTATATTCTTGTAACACAGAGCTTCCATCTAAATCAAAGGTTTCAGTTTGACTGATATTATAGCCAATACTACTTAGTGGCCTTAACCCGATTCCTGCTTTCCACCATTTAGCAATAGGGAATCCTGCTGCAATATAGCTGATATTCCCATCAAATTTTGAAAAACTGTCATCCGGAGTGCTCAATTTATAACTATTGGCTGTAACTCCAAACTCGAAAAGGAAAGTATTAGGCATCATTCCAATGTATGATGCAGGATTGGCCGGGTTGATGTGATAGGCCGAAATTAATGGACTTGATACTCCACCCATGGCCCTGTTTCGTCCAAATCCGCTATTGGCCAGGTCTCCTACACCAAACATTGAAAACGGAGAACTGGAGCTGTTTTGTCCAAAGGAAGCTATTGGCAATAAACCAATAACGACGATAAAAATTGATATTTTAATTTTCTTTAACATTATCTAATAATATTCTGTTTAGTCCTATAGCTACCAAAAAAGGTTTTGCAAATATGCGATTTTTTAATTTATGAGCAAAGAAAAAGGTGTCGCCACCTGTTAAAATCACTTTTAAGTCAGGGTATTGCTCCAAAAATTTATCAATATAAGTTTCTATTTCAAAAATTATCCCGTTCTGCACACCTGCTATGATTGCTTCATGAGTGTTTTCCCCCATAAATTTTTCATTTTCTTTGGGTTTGAGCAATGGCAATCTTTCAGTAAATTGATTTAAAGCTTTAAATCTCATTGACAAACCAGGTGAAATATTTCCTCCATTATAAACCCCCATATTATTAATAAAATCAAAAGTGATTGCTGTTCCTGCATCCACAACTAAAACGTGCTGTTCAGGAAATATATTGTAAGCGCCCACAATTGCAGCAATTCTATCTTTTCCTAATGTTTCCGGCGATTTGTAATTGTTTGAAATGGGTAAAATGGTTTTATTATCCAGAAAAATAACAGACTTTAACTTATTTTGGATTAATTTAAGATGGTCTTCTTTAAGATTTTTTACCGATGAGATGATACAATGACTTATTTTCTGATAGGAGCGAAAGATTGACACTATTTCCTTTTCTGTCATTTCATCAAATTGACTATTATGAATTATTTCGCCTTGTTCAAATACAAATAGTTTGGTTAACGAATTACCAATATCTACAATTAAATTCATATTTAGCTTTGAAAATCAAATAAGCCTGCAAATTTCATAAAAAATTATTATTTTTAAGCACTTAAACCAATTTAATTTCGTTTGAAAACTTGTTATACAACATCTTATGTTATAAAGTTAATTAAAGATTTTACAGTAAACCTTTTTTTTTAATAGTTTTATTGTATACAAGGTGTTGATACATTGGTAATTGCTGGGTAATTTGAAAGTATTTAAAAAGTGGCTAAAAAAAAGATTTTAATTGTTGAAGACGACAAAATGCTTTGTACAATTTTTGAAATGTTTATAAAGCAGCTTGGTTATGAACTTACAGGTATTTCTCATACAGGTACTGAAGCCATTAAACTTTGCGGTATTGAAAGACCTGATGTGGTATTAATGGATATTCACCTCGAAGGCGATATTAATGGAATTGATGCAGCAAAAGAGATTTATAAATTGTATAAAGTGCCTGTAGTTTATGTTACCAGTGATATTGAAGAAACAACCATAAAAAGTGCAATTTTTAAAAATACCTACGGTTTTTTAATGAAACCTATTTATCAATCGTCACTTAGAGTAGCTATTGAATTTGCACATGCCAAGCATCTATACGATGAGTCTGTTTAGATAGCTTTTGGTAATATATTTTTTTGTAAAACCCCTCAAGTGTGAACTGAGCTTCATTTTTTTTAATCCTTTTACTTTTTTTAATAATCCGATAAACATTTTTTTCAAACTTGTTTATGGATAATAATGAATTATTACATCTGGTAATTATAAATTTTTTTTAAAAAGTGAACACTCTTTTTTCACTAAAAAATACTAAATTGCTAAAATTCAATTTCTTACCTTAAATTAAATAGTATGAGAAGAATATTTGCTCTTTGCATTAGTCTGGTAATTGCCATTCAGCTTATTGGCCAGAAAGAAACAAAACATCTTGTTGACTCAAGGGTAAATTCTGCAACAGTTTATTTAAATGGCGCGGAACTTATCAGAACTTCAACAATATCCCTAAAAAAGGGAAATAACTTAGTGGTATTTAAAGGCCTTTCACCTTATCTTAACTCAAAGAGTATCAGGGTTTCTGGTGATATAGAACTTTCAGTGTTAAGTATTTCCAGTAAAATTAATTATTTGACAAAAAAAGCTGATTTACCGGTAATTACCAGGTTAAAAGATTCTTTGGAGATTGTAGAAGATGAGCTCAGATTAAACAAGGATGAAATTAGTGCTTATAGCATTGAAAAAGAGATGATTGTCGCTAATAAGTCCATTGGTGGGACAAATAATGGCGTTTCAATTTCTGAATTGAAACAGAGTGCTGATTTTTTCAGACAACGTATGCTTGAAATCAATAAACGAATAGCCAAACTTGATAAACGCAATAATGAATTAGCGCTTTTATTAAAAAATTATCGACTTGAATTACAAGAAGTTAATTCAACCGCAACCTATAGCGAAGCTGATGTTTCCATCCTCTTGTCCTCCGAAGTAGATAAAAGTTCAGAAATTAGTCTTCAGTATATTGTTGCTAATGCCGGCTGGGTTCCTGGATATGATATAAAGGCTAGCGATTTAAATATGCCTATTGATCTGGTTTATAAGGCTAAGGTTTTTAACAATACGACTGTACCATGGGAAAATATTAACATAAAACTATCTATAGCTGATCCTACGCTGAGTATTTCTAAGCCAGACTTAAAGCCTTGGTATTTAGATTA
>JARGGF010000774.1 GCA_029210905.1 Bacteroidales bacterium
CGTTATGGACAATTCTTAAAGGTATTTCGCCAGATTCCACCATGGATTCAATTTCGCCCAGGGCTGCTTCCCTTTTTTTGTAAAAATCAATGACATCTGGTATTAATTTTAACCGATCTGCTGCATTTTCACTTATAGCCTGGTTCACTTGAGTAATACGAAAAGAAAGTTTATGGAAATCTTTAATTGCTTCTTTAAATTCTGTAGGATTTAATGTGCTACAAACATTTGCGAACCAACCATATGCGCTTCCGGCTTCATACGCTTGCCAGTCTTCCTTTATTACTTCAATGGTATAAGAGTCTGATATATAATTGGTCATCCTCCAGGCATTTCCCTCTTCATCAAAATGTAAAAATTTTCCATCTCTGGTTGGGAAGATCTTTGGGATACAATAACTATGATTGCCCTTTTCAAGCAGGTTTTGCAGTTTAAGATGGGTTTGGATTATCCCCTGTGGATCAGGAAATACATTGTGATTAATTCGTTGCAGAATGTATTGTTCGCTTTTATTCTCCAGAATTAATTTATAAGTATCGTTTATATGCCCATTCCCAAAAGCCTTGATTTCAGTAATGGTTTCGTGCGGAAAAAAAACATTTGCTATTTCGTTTAACATAGAAATTATTTTATTGATTTTGATATTTTTTTGGTTGTTTAATTTTTTGAAAAAAAGATTTTAATTTTTGCCAAAAGAGGCTTGTGATCCGAATAATCAAAGTCTAAAGTGCTGATATTAATAATATTATATTTTATATTTTTTGAAAGCCATATGAAATCAATTCTGCTTTGAGGATCGTGACTGGAAAAAGTTGATTGCTCATTTCCAGCAATTTGGGCCAGGTCAATAAATCGCTCAGCCAATATATGATAGGATTTGTTTTTTGGTGTGAAATTAAAGTCGCCGCATAATATGAGAGGATTTTGTATTTTGTCCAATATTTTTATTATTTCTTTGGTCTGGGCTAGTCTGTTTTCATCAAATTCGTGACATAAATGGGTGGTGGCAAAACTAATTCGATTTCCGTTTCCCAATGTATAATGTGCCATAGCCAGGCTTCTACCTTCTCCGCCTTCCGGTGTAGGAAGCGGAAAGCTTTCAAATAAAACCTCATGCCTAGTCAATATGCCCTCGCCATAGGAACCATTGCTATAATTAATTGCCTTTGCAAAAAAAGGATGCATTAAGGTAAGTTTTTGCAACTCGTACATTAAATCTTTTTTGTCCCATTATTAAATTTTGTGCTTCGTTGAGTCATACTATCCACCTCTTGAAGTGCTACAAAATCAGGATGATAGGAATTTATTACATCTGCAATATCAACAATATTTGCGTTGCCTGGATTGTATGGATTCTCACCATGATAGATATTATAAGTCAGTACGCACAGGTTAATTGTATCCAGTTGTGCAAAGGAATAGTGCGAGGTGAACAAACCAATTATTATGGATAGAAAAAACAAGTGATTTTTCATTTATTTAAATTTCAAATTATTCCGTTTATTTATCAACTAAAATATAACCTTTTTTTACTATGAACTAACAGGTGTTATCTTTTTTAAGCGTATCCTATGTCCGTGCAATGCAAAATATAAAATAAATAAATAGCATGGAAAAAGAATCCAGTAGGCAAATTGATAATCGCTTACTTGTGCAACTGCAGCATTTCCTTTGCTCAAATCAACTAAATATCCAAAAATCAGAGGGATAAATGCTCCACCGACGATACCCATAACCAGGGTAGAAGATCCAATCTTTGTTAGTTTTCCTAAATCTGCAATAGCCAGGGGCCATATTGCAGGCCACATAAGAGAATTGGCAAAGCTTGTAAACAACAGACCATAAAAAGCATATTCAATTGGCGAAAACACCAGGAATAGTGAGGATAAAATTCCTAAAATGGCAAAAATAATTAGCACCGTAGTCTGAGATAATAATCTTGGAACAGTGATTACGCCAAACAGGTAACCTGCTACCAGGCCAATTGTAACATATTTGGCATAACTTTCGAGATTGGGAACGTCACCAAAGCTTGCCTTGGCAAAGTCAATGATTGAAACCATAGGCAAAACCTCTATGCCTACATATAAAAAAATAGCAAAAGTGCCCAGTAATAAGTGGGGATAACTCCAAATGCTGTTTGTAGATGAATTTCCTAAGTTTGATGAGTCTATTTCTGTGGCTTCTTCGCCCCTGGCTTTAACCTCCGGAAGTGGAGCAAAATAAATTGCAATGCCTAAAGCGATTAAAATAGCCGTAACTATGTAGAATGGATTAATAACATCATCCAGCATAACGTTGTTCAAATCGATAAAAATGCCAAGAAAAAGAGGTGCAACCCACCATGCCATTTTATTCATTATTCCCATCAAGCTCATGCGCATAGCTGCGCTGTCAATTGAACCAATAATCGTAACATATGGATTAACAGCAGCTTGTAATAAAGTATTTCCAATTCCACCTACGAATAAGGCGAATAAAAATAGTGGGAAACTAATCAACCTGGCTGAAGGTACAAACAGAAGCATTCCTATTGCCATAATAATAAAAGCAATGGATAAGGATTTCCGATAACCTATTTTATTGATAATCCATGCAGAAGGCCTCCCGAATAATATGAAAGCAGAAAAAATTGCAGCTGTAACAAGATATGCCTGCCCTGTATTTAAATCAAATGCTGATCGAAGTGCTGGTGTAAGAAAACCGCTTATGCCAATTCCAAACCCGATGATAAAAAATATAATTCCTATAATTGCTAAAGACAAAACAAGGTTCTTATTCGTTGAATCTGGTGTTTTTGCCATGTTATCTGGTTGTTTTATTTGAATGATTAAAAAATATGAATATGCTTGGTAATCTGCTGTAAATAAACTCTTTAATAATTTCGCATAAAGGAATTGAATAAGCAAAATGGGCAATAGTCAATTCCTTAAGCTGCTGATATTTTGACACTTAGCAGCAGCTTTTTTGATTTAAAAGATTTAAAATAGTATGAGACTAATATTTAGTCTCATACTATTTTTTAAATTCTTATGGATTTTGCACCAAATTGGGTTGAGCTAAAATTTGTGGATCCGGTATAAATTCGACCACTCTTGGATGAGTTGCAGGCACTGTTATTAAAGCTGCTCCACGGTCATGTGTACCTGGATAGTGTCTATTGAGTGTTAGGCCATTTCTGAAAATATCATAACGGCGGTGTGCCTCATAAGCCAATTCCAGTCTGCGTTCGTCAAACACTATTT
>JARGGF010000775.1 GCA_029210905.1 Bacteroidales bacterium
TTGTCTAAAGAACGTGATATAGGTAATTATTTAACAGCCGGGTTTGTTGGTTTAATGCTAATCATCTTTTTGTACAGTTTGTTTATTTACATTTCAACCAAAGACCACATATATATATGGTATTTAGGATATTTGTTACTGATGGCCATTAGCATGCCTTATGCAAATTCACATCCTTTTATACAAAATCTGGACTTCTTGTTTTTTGATAAACAATGGTGGAATAGTTATTTTATTGTCTGGCACTCGCCTGTTTATTTTTTTGTAGGGATGTTTTGCATCAAATATTTAAATCTAAAGGAAAAATTGCCAATCAGCTACAAGATAATTATTACTGAAATTGTTTTATTATCAGTTGTTTCACCTTTGTTAAATGTATTCGTTCTTGATCTTGAAAAAATCATAAATGCTTTTCAGGTTGTTGTGCTTCTGTTATATCTAACTTGCATTATAACAGCATACTATATGATGTTTAAAGGGAGTAAATATGCAAGATTTTATGTTTTGGGCTGGACTTTTATGATTGTACATGTTTTTATTTTTTTTGCCACAGTAAATGGCTATTTTCCGTATAATAATTTCAGTAGAAATGCTTTGTACTTTGGTGTTGGACTTGAAGTTTGGATGTTTTCATTGGCCCTGGGTGATAGAATCAATCTAATAAGGTTGGAAAAAGAACAGGCCCAGGAACAATATATTGAACTGGTCAATTCTCAGAATGAGCTATTACAAGTGAAAGTAAAAGAGCGAACTACTAGGCTTGAAGAAGCACTGGAAGAGATTGAAGCAGCAAACTCTGAATTAATGGCACAGGCTGATCAGCTTGCAGAATCAAACAAAGCAAAGGATAAGCTATTTTCAATTATTGGACACGACTTAAAAAGTCCAATAGCATCTTTAAAGGTGATATTAGAGCTTGTTGTAAGTAAAAGCATTGATGCAGAGGAGTTTGGGCGCATAGCCAAAAAATTTGAGCTCAAAATTGACAATGTTCTTTTCCTGTTGAATAATTTATTTCAGTGGGCAGACGCGCAAAAAAATGGGATTATAACCAACCCATTGTCTATAAATTTGAATGAAACAATTATTCAGAATCTGGATTTGTTAAAGACTAATGCAGTAACTAAGCAAATTAAAATTATTAATAAGGTCTCGAAAGATGTATATGTACTTTGCGACCCTTCTCAACTTAATATTATCATCCTTAATTTGATAAATAACGCTATAAAATTTACTAATAAAGGTGGAATCATTATAATTGAGGCTCAAACCATTAATGACAAAAAGGTTCAAATATCAACAAGCGATAATGGTCTCGGAATGAATAACAAAAAACTAAACACCTTATTTGATCCAAATGTTCAGGCAAGCACTGAAGGTACTGAGGGTGAGTCGGGAACAGGCTTAGGTTTAACTTTGTGTAAGGATTTTATCGAGAACAATGGTGGAACGATATGGGTTGAAAGTGAAGAAAATATTGGAAGTACTTTTTATTTTACTTTACCATTACAACTCAATTAATACAATCTATTAGCAGTGAGAACTGATACACACGTAGGCATTTTTGATTTATTTATTTTTCTTGGGATATTCCAGGGATTGATTCTCTCTTGGTTTTTTATCAAAAATAGCAATGACAGAAAACAGGCAAACCTTTTTCAGGGACTCCTGATACTTTTCCTTTCATTAACTATCTTGGAGGAGTTGCTTAACAATACCGGTTTTATTGTAAAAGTATTAGCTATTTCAAATTTTAGTGAACCTTTAAATTTCTCCTTTGGCCCACTTGTTTTTTTGTATAGTATGAGCATTATCGAACCCGGCAAAAAGAGGAAATACTGGGTTCATTTTATTCCATCTATGATATGGCTTGGATACATGATATTTTATTTTATGCAACCAGATGAAAACAAATACAATTCATATGTTTATTCCAAACATCCGGACTGGGAGTATTTAAGTGTTGTCTATAAAATGTCTGAAGATCCAATAGGTATCAGGCAATATGTTAATCAACTGACCTTTGTAAGTTTTACTTTGTACTTAAGCATGAGTTTAGCAAAAGTTATTAAAAGAACTATTTCGCTAAAACAATCATTCTTTCGAACAAGTAATGAAAATTTGACATTAATACGAAATACAATTTTTCATTTTTTTATGATTATTGCCATTTATTTGGCTGTGTTAATCTATAACGGAAACAATAGCGATATCGGAAATCAATTTATTGCTACCTATATTTCCTTTATGATTTTGGTTACCAGTTATCATGTGATAAATCAATCAGATTATTTTAGCCGCCCCCAATCATTTTTAAGTTTTCAAACGCCTAAATATCAGAAATCTTCATTATCAGCACAGGACAAAGAAGAAATTCTTTTGAAAATAAAAATAGAGATGGAAAACAAAAAGTATTTTACATATAATCGTTGCTCCCTGGCCGGGTTTTCCAAAAACATCAATGAATCAGTTCACCACGTATCGCAGGTAATAAATGAAAAAATGAACAAAACATTTTTTGAGTTACTCGCATGGTACCGCGTTGAAGAAGCTAAGAAAATAATTATTGGCGATGCCGATTCTAAAATCACCATTGAAGAGCTGGCCGAAAAGGTTGGCTATAACTCAAAATCATCTTTTAATACTGCTTTTAAGAAGTTAACTTCTCAAACTCCATCGGATTTTAGAAAACTAAACAATTCTTGTTAAAAAGTTAATTATCAGAAAGATAAATCCATAAAAAATGTTTAATCCGATAAGGACGAACATCGTTCCTATCGGCTCAGTCGTTCCATCTTGTCCATTTGGCGTAGGTTTGTGATAAAACAAAAATTTTATACAGATGGAAATAATTCAGACAAAAAATCCAGAACGTCAATATTACATTGATTGGTTAAGAATATTGCTGATAATCAGTGTTTTTCTATTTCATGTAGGAATGATTTTTAACACCTGGGGCTGGCACATTAAAAATGACGAACAATACAAAGGAACGCTCTGGTACATTATGATTTTTATGCATTATTGGCGAATGCCGCTGCTTTTTTTAATCTCTGGTGCAGGAACGTGGTTTGCTTTAGGAAAAAGAACTTCAGGTCAATATCTTGGAGAACGATTCAAACGATTGATAATTCCTTTTTTGATAGGAATATTTACATTGGTTCCTGTTCAGGTTTATATTGAAAAATCAGCACAATATCAGTCGCTTATTGATTTTTATCCACATATGTTTGATGGCATAT
>JARGGF010000776.1 GCA_029210905.1 Bacteroidales bacterium
TGTGTTTTATATGTATCTAAAATTTAATAATTTAAGATTTTTAATTGCAGGATGATTTACACTGTCTGAAACCTAAATTTGTCAAGTATTCTCATTTTTTCCTTAAACCGGTTATTTTTTAACCTTTTATTCACGGCTGCCAGCCCAATACAGTATTTGCTCATGCCTTTTAACTGGATTTTATGTGTAAGCAATAAATCCGATACCAAGGACTGTTTTTTGTTTTTCGCCCTTTTTATTTCCAATACACACAAATGCTCCAGATTGATTATTTTTTCCTGATTATCATAAGCAGCAACGTTTAATTCATAATCGCAGGTAATTCGTTCGCCATTTTCGATATTTAAAAATGTCAGCCGGGTATATTTAATAACAATTTGAGGGCTCAAATCAGCTGCAGTAAAAGGACTGTTCTTTTTTAGAAATTCGTCTGCTTCGCTAAGGTTTTGTGCAGCAAGGCTAAATTTAATTTTATTCTTACGTTTTTCCCGTTTATTGTTTTTGTATTTCAGCTCTAAATATCCACTATCACTTTCGTCATAATTTTTGTGCCGAAGTTTGCACCTCGAAAGTTTTCCGTTCTGGTGCGCATTATACATGGCATATTCCGGTGTGTCATAATATACAGTGGTGTGCGGATGTGCGGCTATTTCGTTAACATATAACAGTTTATAGTGGGCAGACATCTCCACAAGTATTTCAGGTAGCTTCCGGATGCTAAAAACGTATTTACTATTGCTTCTTTTAAACGATTTTATTTTTTTTACTTCCTCCAGACTGGCCGGTGCAAATTCATTTAAGTAATTATCTATTTGATTGTCCGCAACTTTCATGTATTAATAATATTCATAGGTGTAGGTTTTTTCAACCAACAATTTGTTATTGCTATCATATTCTTTTTTTGATGTTTTAAGGCCTTTTTCATTATAGGTATAAATGGTCATCTTAATTAACTTGCCTTTTGCATTATATTCTTCTTCTTTTTCAAGCAAGTTGTTCTCATCAAAAAAATATTTTATTTCTTTTTCCGGTTTTCCAAATTTATCATAGGTGCTTTCCTGAATGGTATTTCCCTTATTATCATATATATAATATTCATCCATCAGCAACTTTCCATTGCCATCTTTATAATCGGCTTTGTGCTCTGTTTTTGTTTTTATCTGATATTTGACGATATCTTTTTTGCCCTGGCCAAATACCGCGAAATGGCTTAAGATAAGAAGTAAACAAACTAAATGTTTCATGTTCTTGTATTTTTATTGTTATTCTATCTCTACACAGCTTATTTCCGAAACCGGATTATTATTTTTCTGCGACTCTGATTAAATAAAACAGCCGGGTTTTATAAAAATTAAAAATCAGAAATATAAATTGTTCCAAGATCTTTGTCGGATGAGGCATTATCAATAGAAAAATTAACAAATACCGGGATATCCTCTTTTGTAAAAGCCTGTTCACTCAAAACATAAAACCTGTAATTGCCCGGAATGATATTGTTAAAGCTGAAACTGCCATCGTAAAGTGTTTTTTCTTTCACAAAACATGACGTTGAGCCCTCCAGAAGAAGAAAAACGTCCATGTCCTGAGCTGCAATGGTATCAATTATAATGGTGGTTCCATTGGCATACTGAAATCTTTTTACCCTTCCGGTAACTATTGCTTCACCATCATCTATATCAAAGTGTTTGTAGGTGATTATTTCACCAAGATCAACCGTTTGTTTTTTGCTGTCAATAGTAACTTCCTGTGCTATCACAACTTTTTGGTCGGCTTTAAAGCTTTGTGGATCATCAGAATAGGTGAATATTTTATATTTTCCGGGGGTCAGATAATTAAACTTGAAATCGCCCGAAGGTGAAGTTTCAATTTTATCGCTTACGTATACATCATCACCATATTGAATAAACACGTCCTCATCCATGGCCGGAACTGAGGGGCCAACATTATTTAACTGACAATTAAGTGCTTGCAATCTAAGATTTCCTTTAATGGAAGCAAGGCCACCAACCCCTTCGTCTTTTTTACATGCTAAAAAGGTTAAAAAAAAGAATGATAAAATCAGGTACTTATACATAGTTATCCTAAGGTAAATGAATTAAAGCCAATATTAAGGCAATGTTAAGAAAAAAAATTAAATTTCCCTAAATTTGGTGGCTTGCAACTTATTAAAATTTGAAGGATCTTTTCCATTTTGCGATTATACAAAACCATTTTACAATTCAGTCTAAACAGAAAGCAATTTTTTTTGCAATCCACTTTTCCCGAAGCAGTTTAAATAGTTGTGGAGGACGATAGAAAAATTTGATAAGATAACTTTCGCTTCCATTTTTCATCTTTCTGTTTAAGCACAAATATAGGTGCGTTATCATCAGCCTTGAGCGGAACGCCCAAGGTAAAATGCAAACCATAAGCAAAAGAGGGTGTCTAAAAAGTGATTACTTTGCCACAAATTCTCAAAAACACCAAATTACACAAAATGTAATACATTGACAATTAATATTTTGTGATATTTGGTGCATTTGTGTTTTGGTGGCTATTTTTCTTTTTTTGACTTTTTAGACGCCCTCGAAGTCTTAATCCTTCAAATATTTTTCGTAATATCCAACATTGTACTTTTTTAAAAAAGTCCTGGTAAGTTTTTTTATTAAATTCTCAATTTTAGATTAAAATAAAAATGACTCCGCACCTTTGGTACTTGATTTTTCCGGGTCATCTCATGACACAGCCCTTCGGACTATGCTAATGACGCTGCTCCTTTGGAGCTAATACCAAAAATCCGCAAAAATTAAATCTGCAGACGTATTGATAGGTCTACCTATTTTTAACGCATAAATATTCTAACGATCATGAAATGTTTCACCTCCAAAACTTTTTAAATTGAACACTTTTTTTCCATTCAAAGTACACGAACATGAATATTCAAACACTATTATTGCTTTAAAAGAACTTTGCAGATGTTAATCAAGTACTTTTTTCTCATTAAAAGTATATTGCATTCATTCTCAAAATGCTTTTGTGCCTTTTAAAGTAAAAATACAATGCTTGCAAATCACTTTTAAGAGCTTAAAAGTACGCTGCAATAAATATTCAACCGCTTTTCTCATCTTAAAAGCATATCAAATTAAGTTGCAAGGTGCTTTTAATGGTTTAAAGTAAGTTTGACATTATTATTTAAGGAATTATTTAGAAATTAAAAATTAGACATTAGACATTAGACATTAGAATTTAGAAATTAGTATATA
>JARGGF010000777.1 GCA_029210905.1 Bacteroidales bacterium
TCAAGAAATAAACAACAAAGAATCATTCAACGTTGTCACCTTGCATCATGTTCTTGAACATTTGACAGATCCTTTTGCGGAATTGAAAAATATTTGGGCCATCCTCAAAAACATGGCCTAAATGTGCATCGCATCGGGCACACCTTACCTCAACACGTGTCATGCCATGCGTATAATCTTTCTTTAATATTACATTTTTATTTGATTTTAAGTCATAAAAACTAGGCCAGCCGCAACCAGAATTAAATTTAGTATCAGAATCAAACAATTCTAATTTACAGCATGAGCATACATAAGTACCTTCTTCAAAAAATTCATCATATTCGCCTGTAAACGGTCTTTCTGTTCCATTTTCACGGGTAACAAAAAATTGAACAGGGCTAAGTATTTGTTTCCACTCTTCTTTGGACTTTTCCATTTTCTCAATATTATTAATTTCTTTCTTTTGCTCCTTTTTTTCTTGCGCACAAGATTGAGTCTGCAAATTTACTACAATTATTACGGTATAAAACCATGCTATTGTTTTCATATATTTGTATTTTAATGTTAGACATTTTAGTTTGCTATTTGTTCAAATCTCATTATAAAACTTAACTTAATGACATATTTTATATATCAATGTCTTTTTATTAAGTTTATTGCTATAATTTAACAAGGTCATTAGTCATTAAAGCCTGAACCAATGACCAATAACCAATAACCAATGACCAATAACCAATAACCAATGCCCAATGCCCAATTACAAAAGGCAAGCCTTATTTCGACAGGTTTAATACATTAATATATTGCAAATTTGTTGTTAGTTTATCACAAAATTATCACATTGTTTTTATAAAATTGTTTTCTAATTTAAATGAAGAGAATTTATCAATACAAAGAAAAAAGAAAGCTGGAGGTTGGGAAGGTTTTTGATTTCAGAGTAATAAAATCATTGCAATTACCTGATAATGAGAGTTATTATGTATTGCTGGATCCTTTTGGAGAACGACATTTACTTCCGGCAAAATATTATAATGATTACGGGTTAACAGTAGGTGAAATAATTTCATGCCATGTTGATAAGGTAAATTGCCAGGGGCGGATTTTTTTAGAGCCCCTGCATCCTCAATACGCTATTGGGAAAATCTATGAATTTACACTCCTTAGCATCGAAACAATACAAAATAAAAAAGGAAATTTTATTTCAACGTACATAATGATTGATCCCCATAATAATAAGGCATATCTTCCTAAAAATGAGAATTATGCCCTTGAAGAATTAAGTGAATGGAAAAAATACCGTGTAGATAAAATTAAAAAGGCAAAGGTTTATCTTAGTCCTATATAAATTATCTAAATTAGAAAGTTAGCATCAGACCTGCATTATAGTTCATATAGGCAACAGCTTGTTTTTTTTCAATCACTTCAAGATTATCAAAATCAAAATCCTCATACCTGGGATTGCCTGCAATATAATCGGCTGAAAGCCGGAGGCCTAATTTTCTGTTAAATTTAACAAAGGCTCCGGCACCCAGGTTATATGCAAAAGAACCTGAATATTTTCCGACAGTTTCAATGCTTTGTGAGTTCTCAAGTGGAAGTTTGTAGTTTAGGCTTTGATTGGGACGAAAAGTAGTCATTACGCCTAAAAATGCTTTTCCATACAACGAAAAGTAGTCTCCGGCGTCAAATTTAATGTATGGACCGATTAAAAAATTATGAAGGTTGTAATTACCTGATGTCAGACTAATTGATTCTAGCTGCCCTTGAAACTTTTCAACTAATAAATCATTGAATAACTGCGAGTTAAAGCTAACATTATTAAATCTTAAATTTGCGCCCAGGCCAACAAAATCGCTAAAAAAGAAAGTCATCTCAAAGCTGAAATTATAGCCATTATTCGCAAATCCGGATTGCTTACTGTTAATATCAGATGACGAAAAATCACCCAATGGTATCGTATAACCTCCTGAAATGCTTAGGTACTTTTCCTGAGCAAGCCCTGAATTTGAAAAAAAGAATGCAACAACGATAATTAATATCTTTTTCATACAGCAACGGTTTAAATTATTATTACAAATATACTAAAAAGCGATGTCAGAATATCCGGATCAAATAATTTTGTGGTAAATAACTACGTAGGTCTTTATTAATCAGACTCATCGGGTAGTAAAACTAAATTCCTTCTATGTATTCGATTTTTTATTCAAAAAAATGGTTTTTCTTTGCATTTTTTTGAGAAAATGGAACAACTTTTCCATTAAATATTAAGTCCATAAGTTGTAGCAGAACTTTTTTTGTGTAACTATTCAGGCAATCTGTCTTAATTGGAATAGTTCTTGTAAATAAAGTGAAAATATTTATATTATTTCTGGCTTTTTATTCGTTATTTTGTTATTATTCTATTAATCAGATAGAAACATAGCATTTATAGTTAATTAAATAATTATTTCAAACACTGGAATCTATCTCTTGCGCAACAAAGCAGATAAACAAAATTTAATACAAATGAAAAAAATAAGCTTCGTTATTTTAATTGCAATAATTTTTGTTGCCTTAGCCTGCAATAAGGAATCAGAAAATTATTCTTTTTACAGGCCATCTCATCCTCAAAATTTTAAAACTAAAACCGGTGGTGAATTATATGCATATACTGCTAATGATTCAACAATTACAAGGGCAGACTACTACCTGCAAGTTCAAGGAAAAATTAAGACTTATGGAAGTAAAATTGTAGAATATGGACATTGTTATTCTTCTACAAACAGCAATCCAATAATTGGGTCAGCTTCATTTAAGAAGTATGATGGTGTCATTCTTGAATCAAGTGGGATAGATACAGCTACATACATAAGTTCTATTTCTGAATTGGTACCCAGCACCAAGTATTATGTTAGATCATACGTAAAAGAATTAAAAGGCGAGAATGATACGGTTGTCGGCTATAATCCAATTGTAATCGAAATAACTACCTTACCTGCTATTGACGAATGGTTTGAACAAACAGGTTCAGGTGTACCCCTAAACGGAACTCGTTTTGATGCCGTTGCTTTTAATTTTGGCGATTCACTCTTTTTTGGAACCGGTAATACAGGGCAAGCAATTATTACCAGGGATATGTTTATGTATAATCCAAGTACCAATGCTTGGGAAGGACTTCCCCCGTTACCAAATATTAATCTTACAGATGCTGTTGGTTTTGGAATTGAATTTAAGGATAATATTTCTCAGCAAGGAACAAAAGTAAGATGTATTTATGT
>JARGGF010000778.1 GCA_029210905.1 Bacteroidales bacterium
GTAAAATTGATATTCATTAGCAGCGCTGCCTTCAGGGATAAATTCATAAGTATTGTGACTGGAACCAATAACATAATTCATGCTGGTTACATTTTTTATTTCCTTGTTTTTAAGCAGGGCTTCTTTGAATTTTTCGTATTTCCAGGCCACTTCATTTCCTGCATCGATTATCACGGTGCTGTTCTTTTTAAAGCCCAAATCGGCATTGTGAAGATATTTTAACTGCCGGAAAACACCAAACGTACCAATGATAAGCATCAATGATACTGAAAATTGTATAAGTACTAAGGCTTTTCTGAAATTTGTTGATTTTGTTCCCAGCTTAAAATTACCCTTTAACAGGCGTACTGCTTTAAAAGATGACAAAAACATTGCCGGGTACAGACCTGATATAAAGCCGGTAAATACTCCCAGACTAAAAAGACCTATAAGTGTATCTTTTCTAAAGCGGAAGTCTGTAGTTACTACTTTTCCTGTAACAGCACCAAAAGCTGGTAAAAATAATTCTACCAATGAAATTGCCACAAAAAGGCTTATGAAAGTGGTAACTGTAGATTCTGTTATGAATTGTAAAATTAGCTGTCGTCTGGTGGCTCCAACTACTTTTTTCATCCCAATTTCCTTTGCCCGGTTTGCAGCTCCGGCTGTGGCCAGATTTATGAAATTGATAGAGGCAATCAGTAATATTAAAAAAGCGATTATTAAAAGTATCCTGATGTATTCAATATTTTCATTTTTTTCAATTTCGTAATCCAGATGTGATGTTAAATGAATATCTGTGAGTGGCTGTAAAAAAAGTTGAAAATTTTCACCTTCATTTATTTTTAAATGGCTTTTATAGAAACTTTTAAAATCAGCTTCAAATTTCGCCGGATCAGTATCCTCTTTTAATAGCAAATAGGTCCAGCAGGGATTCCAAATCCAAGCCTGCATCACTTTTTCATTTTTAAAAACATAAGGAAGGCTTGAAAAAGATGCTAAAAAATCAAAATGAAAGTGAGATTGCTGTTTTACATCCTTCATCACACCACTCACTTCAAATTCAAAATAATCATCTACTTTTAAAATTTGACCAATTGGGTCAAGATCTTCAAAATATTTTTGGGCTGTAGATTCTGTGATTACAATTGAAAAAGGCTTTTTTAATACTGTCCTCCTGTCTCCTTTAATCAGTTCAAAATCAAATACTTCAAATACATTTGTGTCGCAATAAAAAAAGCGTCTTTCATTAAAAACCTTATTATCATTGCTTACTAAAAACTGAGAACGCTGTAAATTGAAAAAACGGACAAATGTTTCGACGTACTGAGGATAATCTTCAACAAAAGCAGGACCCATTGGGAAAGGCTGGCTTGCTGATTCTTCGCCAACACCATTAAAGTCTAGAACACTTGTTATCCGATATATTCTATCCGATTTTGAATGGTATTTATCGTAACTGTATTCATCATATACATATAAAACAATCAAAATAAATGAAGCAAGACCTATTGCCAGACCAAATATATTGATAAGCGAGTACGAATTGTATCGCAAAATCTTTTTCAGTGCTGATAATAAATACTTTTTAAACATACTGTTGTTATCTTCTTGATGCGGGAATTCGATAAAGTTACCAGGATCTTTTTCTTAGAAGCAAAAATATAATTTATTATGATAATATTTAAATCATTATATTTTTGACTTTTATGAAAAGGTTTCTAAATACATTATCTTTGCTATTCTCTTCATCGTTTAGTTTATTAAAAAACAATATTCAATTAAAATGCCATCTAAGCTAAAATTATGTAAATCATTACATTAATATGAAATTTGCATGCTAATTTACGATTAAAACTGTTCGGTTTTGCAACATGGTGTACGATATTGAACATAGTGGTATTTCTTCCTATTTCTGAGGATTTAAGTATTATTTTTAATGATTCTAAGTAAGTAAGTTTAATGCTTCTTCATTATTGTTATTTTTGCAATTGGTTATTAAATAAATTTGAAAATGTCAGATAATAATAAGCCCAGACTGTTTGGGAAAAATATAGCTGAGTTGCAGCAAGTTGCTCTTGAACTTAATTTACCAAAATATACAGCCATGCAGATTGCGGATTGGTTGTACAAAAAGAGGATTGATTCGATAGGTGAAATGAGTAATTTATCGAAAGCGGTGCGCGAAAAACTTGACGCTAATTATATTTTGGGAACGTATAAGCCCATCAAAGCCTCTGTTTCGGCTGATGGCACAAAAAAATACCTGTTTCCGGCAGCTGGTGATAAATTTATTGAAACAGCATTTATACCTGAAGAAAGCAGAAATACCTTGTGTGTTTCATCGCAGGTGGGATGTAAAATGGGTTGTAAGTTTTGCATGACAGGGAAACAAGGCTTCCAAACCAATCTTACTCCAGGAGAAATTCTTAATCAACTAAGGTCAATTCCTGAAAGCCTTGATGTTAGTAATATTGTTTTTATGGGAATGGGTGAGCCTTTCGATAATATTGACTATGTTTTAAAAACACTGGAAATATTAACTGCTGAATATGGTTTTGGCATGAGCCCGAAGCGAATAAATGTTTCTTCAATTGGTCATATAGCCGGGTTAAAACGTTTTTTGACAGAAAGTGAATGTCATCTGGCCATCAGTTTGCACAATCCTTTCCCCGAAGAACGTATTAAGGCCATGCCAATTGAAAAAACAAACCCAATCCACAAAGTACTGGACGAAATCAGGGCATTCGATTTTGGCCGCAACCGGAGGGTTTCTTTCGAGTATATCATGTTTAAAGGATTTAATGACAGTTCATTACATGTAAAAGAACTGGTCAAAATTTTAAATGGCATTAAATGCCGCATTAACCTCATTCGCTTTCATCCTGTGCCCGGCGTTGAATTGACTGGTTCTGATGATGACACCATTTTTGAATTCCAGAACCAACTAAAAGCCAAAGGAATCGTTACCACGTTGCGTGCTTCCAGGGGGCTGGATATTGAAGCGGCATGTGGGATGTTATCGACGAAGGAGTTGTTGAAAGTGAATTAAGTCTATATTTTTTTGTTTGGTGTCAATACTTTAAAAGTTGTTTGATGAATGGATAATTATTTGTTCAACACCTTCGGCGTTGTTTTCCATATTGGTCAGTATTTCCCACGGGTTGTCACCCGCGGTTATTATTGTTTAGCCCTTTTCAAGGGCTTTGGATAGTCAAGTTGAAGATTAATACAAAATGCATTGAACTTTAA
>JARGGF010000779.1 GCA_029210905.1 Bacteroidales bacterium
TCTATAAGGAAGTAAAAAAATCTAAACTCCTTACAACAAAGGATTATGTTTATTCCGGACTTTCTTTTCTCTTATATCCCGAAATTATTAAGAACTTGACCGGATCAGATTATGAGAATTATCTAAAACAAAATTTTTATTATCCACTTGGTGCATATACTTTAACATACAACCCCTTAAAGATGTTTGACAAATCAAGAATTGTGCCTACCGAAAATGACACTTTTTTCAGGAACCAACAAATTTGTGGAACAGTGCATGATGAAGCAGCGGCAGTACTTGGTGGAGTTTCTGGGAATGCGGGTCTTTTTGGCACAACATTAGATTTGGCAAAGTTAATGCAGATGTATCTAAATATGGGGCAATATGGTGGCATTCAGTTTATTAGCGACACAACTCTTGGGGAATTTACCAGGTACCAATATCCTGAAAATGAAAACCGAAGAGGACTTGGATTTGATAAACCTATGCTTAAAGATAAAGAAAATGGCCACACAGCCATTGATGCAAGCGACAAAAGCTTTGGCCATTCAGGTTACACAGGTACATTTGTTTGGGCAGATCCCGAAAACGGCATTTTGTTTGTGTTTATGTCAAACAGGGTCTACCCTACCCGCAATAATTCAAAAATTTATGAGTTTAATATCAGGCCAGCTATTCAACAGGTGTTGTACGATGCGGTGAAAAAAAAAGAAATTAGAAATTAAAAATTTTGCTTAAACGATATTTTAGTAAATGAGTAAAACTTTAAAAAATATTACATTCCTAATAATTTCACTAACAATAGGTTATAATGCAAATTCTCAATTTGCGCCAGAGAATGAACTCCGGGCTGTCTGGATAACTACTGCATTTAATATCGATTGGCCGAGTAGCACAAAAATTAGCACTGAAGAGCAAAAAGCAGAGTTCATACGTCTGATTGAAACGCATAAACAAAATGGAATTAACGCGGTATTTGTGCAGATACGGCCTTCCGGCGAAGTTTTTTATGAATCAGGAATTGAGCCATGGTCGCACTGGTTAACTGGCGAACAGGGGAAAGCACCACATCCATTTTATGATCCCCTGCAATTTATGCTGGAAGAATGCCATAAAAGAAATATTGAATTTCATGCATGGTTTAACCCGTTTAGGGCAGTTTCAAATATTGCACGGGTTAAAACGGTGCCCTGGCACATTACCAAACAGCACCCCGAATGGTTTGTGACTTATGGTGATGAAATAGTAAAAAAATATTTTAATCCCGGCATTCCTGATGCCAGAGCTTATATTGTAAAAGTGATTATGGAGGTGGTCCATAAATATAATATAGATGGTGTCCATTTTGATGATTATTTTTATCCGATAAGAGAAGCTGGTAAAGATTTTCCTGATGCTAAAAGTTTTCAGGAATACAATTTGCATGGTTTAAACAAGGCAGATTGGCGGCGTGAAAATATCAATACTTTTATTAAGACATTAAGCGATAGTATAAACGCTGTGAAACCATTGATAAAATTCGGAGTTGGACCCAGCGGAGTATGGAGAAACATTACAAACGACCCGGATGGTTCAAAAACACGGGGATTATCAAGCTATGATGAACAATATGCCGATGTGCTTAAATGGCTTAGGGAGGGATGGATTGATTACGTATCGCCACAAATTTACTGGACAATTGGCTACAAAGTGGCAGATTATCAAGAACTTGTTGACTGGTGGAGCAGGCACACTTATGGAAAACATTTGTATATTGGCCAGGCTACGCATAGAATAAATACGACAAACGGTTGGCGCAACCCATCAGAAATTCCGGATCAGATAAGATTAAACAGGCTTTATCCTGAAGTTAAGGGAAGTATCTTTTACAGCTCAACTGCATTGCTCAATAACTTAAATGGAGTGACTGATTCATTGAGAAATAATCTTTATTTTGCCAGTGCAAGTATTCCTGAAATGCCATGGAAGATGAGAGGAAAGCCCATTGAAATTAAAGTTGAACTACCCATAACAGACACTATATCAAAATACTACAATAAATTAAACATATTACCGGAACCACTAGCTCCCATAAATCTTCATGCCACGGCTGTTGGTAAAGAAACGCT
Source organism: Bacteroidales bacterium (assembly GCA_029210905.1). Lineage (GTDB taxonomy): Bacteria > Bacteroidota > Bacteroidia > Bacteroidales > NBLH01 > NBLH01. The sequence goes on from JARGGF010000779.1 coordinate 2,091, forward strand.
GATTGAGTGGAAAATGGACGAATCGCAACGAAAATTTCTGGCCGATACCGGAAGTTATTACAAAGTTTACCGCTTCGAAGGCAGATATCCGGGATATCCTAACAAGAACAACCTCTATAAAACCACAAAAAAACCACGTATAATGGTTGCCAGAAAAGGGCTTTTCAAAAAAAAGTATAGTTTTATTATAACAGCTGTCAACAGTCAGAAAAAAGAGGGATGGGCAAGCGGGGCAATTGTTGTAAAAATGAAGGAGTAGTCTTTGATGGCTAATAATACCTGTCATTAAAAAAAAGTTTAGTCCTTTTCTATTCAAAACAGAAATTTGTTCAGCTAAAGCCAAATTCGAACAAATACTTTACCCACGGTTTAAGCCTTGGTCAACTTATTTTCGTTAAGTTTCATGAGTAAAGTATAGTTTCACAGATCAATAATACGTTTTATTTCCTGAAAGGATTTTCTTGTTATTTCGGCTATCTTTTCCAAAGGCATACCTGAATTATGCAGGTTTTTGATTATTAGCATGTTTTGCAGTTGCTGCTCTTCTGCGTTTTGTCTTGCCTCTTTTTCTTTCTGTTTGGCCTCTTCTATTTGTTTTAAGTATTTGGCCTCCTGTTTGTCAAATATTTCATCTATTTCTTCTTCGCCCTCTAACTGGCGCCTAAAATCTTCATCCATAACCGGTTTTTGAAGATGCCTTGCCATTTCTTCAAATTCTTTTGGTATATCATGTAAATCAAGGATGTATTTATACTCTGTACACCAGGCCTGGTTAAATAATACCATAAATTGCTCAAGCCTTGATTTCCGTTCGTCGGGCAACCGCCTTACCTGCAGGATATGCGACTTGTGGTTCAATTGCCTGATAAAGTCACTGTTAAGGTTTACGGGTTCTTTATTTACAGAGTTGATAATTTGGTGGTTCACCGTAACTGCCATGTATGGAATATCTTCCACTTTGTAGCCAAGTATATAAATAGTTATAATCGGGTAAGACGATTTTGTTTCTTTTCCATCCAAAGTTTTTCCAATGTCGGGCTTTATGTAACTTGCACCAAGATAGGCCCTAAAACGTCTGATATCAGTTTCAAATTTTGATTTTTGCAATTCAATCAACACTTTTTGTTTTGTACCA
>JARGGF010000077.1 GCA_029210905.1 Bacteroidales bacterium
CATTTTCAATTTTTGCTAAAAAGTCGAAAATAAGCCTAATCCCGACAATTTCACCATTTTTACCATGTGTGAACCTCCATTTTTAGATCTTTCTGCGATATTACTTTACCATTTTTAATAACTCTGTTCCGCAAGGTGGCGGCTCAAACCAACCTGATTTGACCCTTAGTTGCAGCTTCGCAAATACACTGCTTAACCCAAGGTTTTAATTGTTTAACGACATTCGTGGTTCTTAATAGAAAAATCCCGAAGGGATTAAACAACAATAGCCCCGTACGAAGTGCGGGGTGTGTAATTAAAAGTTCGCCAAGGACCCTGAAAAGGGTCCAACAGGATGAAATAATTTTTATATGCAATTGCCCTGAATAGCTATACTCTTGAATATTTTTAGCATCATCTCAATAGCTTGAATCAACGAATAGCAAAACTATTTCCAGATTTTGCTAATTTCATAACTGAAATAGTTAATAGTTAAACGTTCCGCATTAATCCCCACCTAAATACCAATTTTTTTCATAATTTCATCCAAATCCTGCCACTTTTTCCCTTTGCTAAAACCTGCTGCAAATGCTGCACTTTTATTTTCTACAAGTAACTGATACATTCCCAGGTGTTTAATACGCTTTTTCAAAATGGCTTTTTCCTTGTTTTCTTCAGCTATCATACCAGCATAAATTACAGTAAACCATTTCACAACAGTATATTGATGCTCTTTTTTATAGCTCAAGGTGATTTCCTTAATCAAATCAAGAATTACCGGGTTAATTTCGGCAGTAGTATGTCTATAGAATTTAAGAAAATCTTTGTAAACTTTAAAATCAGGATATTCTTTTGCAATAGCTTGAATATCAGTAAAATAATCAAGGTCTTTAGGGGCATATTTCCTATCATTTTCAATTATAAAAACACACCAGTTGTCGAATTTTCCTTTGTCGAAAATGATTTTTGCGGATGGATTAATTTGAGCGATAAATTTTTCCAAAATGTGTTAATCTGCGGTTTAGCAAATAAAGTAATTATTTTTTGAGGTAAGGACAAACCAGATTCCAATTTAAACTAGCATTCCTGCTATTAGTTTAAAAATTTTAAGCCCTTTAACGTAACATTAAATAGCCAGTCCAAGTGGTTAAATATAAAAAATATCATCTAAAACAATACTTAATTTTCCTTCGAAAATACCTACATCTACTTTTAAGCCCCTGGTATACATTCCTTTATGTTGATATTTTCCATTCTCCAGATGAAAAACAGTAAGGGTTTGGTCTTTTGGGTGGACAATCCAATATTCAGTAATTCCGTGTTCTTCATATAATTTATATTTTTCCCAAACATCTTTCTTTACTGTTGACGATGAAAGAATTTCTACAATTAAATCAGGTGCTCCAATGCAACCACGATCATCTAATTTCGATTCGTCACAAATGATACAGATATCAGGCTGCACCACAGTATAAATTTTATCATCTGAAATTTCACCTTTTTTTGATGGAAAACGCACGTCAAAAGGAGCACCATATACTTCACATCTCTGTTTATGAAGGTAGTTTGAAAATTGTCTCAACAATTCAACAGCAATTCTCTGATGTATTCTTGATGGAGCAGGGGTCATTAAACTAACAAAACCATTTATTAGTTCCCGCCTTTTGTCGTCCCACCAGGTAAGGTAGTCGGCAAAAGTATAACGTTTTTTTAGATCTAAATTTAATGATTCCATCAATTCAGTTTTATACAAAAATACTGAAAAACAACTTCAATTCAAAAGTAGACTGTCAAACTAATAATAAAGTTTAATATTAATATGATATTGCTTAATGCTTGTATGTCTAATTGAAAGTTAAATTAAATATAAAATTTGCAAATTGTAATCAAATTTGGCTTTATTTGCAAAATAATACTCAATAAAACCAAAACAAATGACCACCTACGAAGAAATATTTGAAAGAAATAAACAATGGGTAAGCGATAAAAAGGTTACTGATAAACAATTTTTTGAGAAACTAAGTGAGGGTCAAAATCCTGATTTTCTGTATATTGGATGCAGCGATAGCCGCGTAACAGCTGAAGAAATGATGGGGGTTCAACCTGGCGAAGTTTTTGTGCACCGCAACATTGCCAATATGGTAAACAATATTGATTTTAGTTCCATTAGTGTAATTAGTTATGCTATTACCTACCTGAAAGTGAAACACATTATTGTTTGTGGCCATTATTATTGCGGCGGGGTAAAAGCAGCTATGGAATCGAAAGATATGGGGGTAATCAATCCCTGGCTGCGAAATATCCGCGATGTATACCGGTATCATAAAAAGGAGCTTAACGCAATTACTGATGAAGAAGAACGCTACAAGCGACTGGTAGAATTAAATGTAGAAGAACAATGTTTTAATGTGATAAAAAAAGCTGTGGTTCAGAAGCATTATCTCAAACACGGTTACCCGACAGTGCATGGTTGGGTATTTGATATAAAAAGCGGACGATTGATCGACCTCAATATTGATTTTCTAAAAATGCTTGCTGATATTCAGGAAATTTATAATTTGGGAATTGGGGAAGATCCGCATCAGCCTGATAGGTAATTTCAGGATTAACAAAACTGGAATACAATATATCAGGGTTCAAAAAGTCAAAAAACATGAGAAATGCCGCTAAAACACAAAGTCACCAAAATACACAAAGCTCTGGTTTTAAATAAGATAAAATTGGTGGCATTTAGTGTTTTTGAGTTTTGGTGGCTAAAAATTTACTTCTCGAACTGCCAATTTTAGCTTCATAAAAATAATTTTTTAACGAATATCTTTAAATAAGCTTCAACAGTAGCCAAATGGGCAGGGGGTAATAACTTTCAATAATTCCTTATCAACAACTCATTCAACTTGCCTCTTCTTTCCGCTTTTGAGTTAATGCTCCGGCTGGCCATTACTCTGTCAATTGTATAATCTTTATACAAATTATCAAAAAAATCATTGTGCTCATCTGCTCCTTTCGGATCAGAATTGCTGAGTAGCCATTTATGGTTATTTTTATGAACTACATCGCAGAAATTTTTCAATCTAATTTGTTCATTATCATTAAATTCAGCTTTTGAATAAGAATTAAAACTAGAAGTTTTACTTAGAGGTTTGTATGGAGGATCGAAATAAAAAAATGCCTCATCTTTTACATATTTTAGCATTTCTTCGAAATCGGTATTGAGATGGTGTACTTTTTTTAATTTTTCTGATACTATTCGTAAATTTTTCTGATCACATATAAGTGGTTTTTTATAACTTCCCATAGGCACATTAAATTGATTGGACTGATTAACCCTATATAAGCCATTAAAGCACGTACGGTTCAAAAAAATTACCAGTGCGGCACTTTCTGTTTCATTTACTTTTCGTGAATTAAATAATTCGCGCTTTTTATAGTAATAGATTTTTTTTTCGGGTTCATCTTTTTCCAGCTCATAAAATTCAGCCTGCCACTTTTCCAAAATAAGAATCAAGTCTTCAACATTGTGTAAAATAGCTTTATACACACCTATTAAATCAACATTAACATCATTAATAATTACTTTTTGAACATTCGGATAATTATTTAATATCCAGAACAATACGGCACCACTCCCAACAAAGGGTTCCACATATGAAAAACAATCGTTTTTGCCGTAGGGGAATCGTTTTTCAATCTCTGAAAGCAATTGCGATTTTCCACCGGCCCATTTTAAAAAAGGTTTTGCTTTGGGTTCACTGTATTTCTCCATATTGCAAACTTAAAAATTTTAAACAATTTTCATATAGAAAAATTTTGTAACTTACAAAAAGTAGAAAATAGTAAGAACCAACAATAAAAATAATCTATATATTTGCGCCCTGAATTAATTGTCACATTATCCTGGTTTTAGCAAAATGGATTTTATTATAAAAGAACACAACATTAAAGACCTTGTGCACGGCATGGGTTACAGTATTTGCTCCAACAAAATTACTGTTGAAGGTATGAAAGTTGGTTTTATGTATCGCGAAGATCCTGTGGATGATGAGGACAGTGGTTGGCGATTTCTTTCAGGTACCGAAGATCAGGACTATGCCGACAATCCTGAAAACAGCAAAATATTTGGTGTGAATGCCATTGCAAATCATGATCCGGCAATAATTCCTTTCCTTAAATTACCAGTAGGCACCGAGCTTGGAAGAGTTGAAGGCACTGAAGAGTTTGTTAACCTGGAAGAAGCAGAATAAAATCATCCATCAATTTCACATATAACCTATTGAGCAAGGAATTTATTCAGACATTCCTGCATTTGTTCAATTAGTTTTTCAGAAAAATAATGGTAGTTAGTAGCTGGTATTAGTATATTAGTTATTGGTATATTAGTTATTAGAGCTAAGTTCTAAAAATAACAACAAATATTCAAAATTTATAATATTTACAGGGCAACGCATTTAAAATATTATATAAATAGTTGAACTCTTTTCAAGGTTCAGCTTTATTCATTACTCATTTCCCGCACTTCTTACGGGGGCAATAACGGTGAGTGCTTCGCTCTTCTATGTAAAATCCGATCTGGAATTTTAACCAATTAAAACCACAAAGTGGCTGAACTTTTCAATAATAACGGGTAAATGATGAGCATATGCGAATCATCAACCAGGGGAAAACAGTAAATCTTAAATCATTACTCGTTAACTTAGCCTACATTATTAACTTCGTTGACCGCGTGTCGCCTATAGCTTTAGCGGTGGCGCAGGGCTTACGCCGTTCATGAACATCTACTATGTTTCAAATTGGAACACTGCCTGTCCCGATTCATCGGGAGATGATGCGGATTACCTTCGGTGAGATCGCTTACGCTAAGTTTAACTGATTAACTTCGTTGAGATCGCTTCGCTAAGTTTCAAGGATTTTGTAAAAGTTTTGTTTGAAAACAAAACATTTTATATTACATTGATAATCACGGATATGAACAAGTTTATGAACCTTTAGCTCATGCGAAGCATAATTATTCAGGTTAGGCGAAAGCCGATATCTGCGGAGCTAATCGATATTAGATATTCAGATTTCAAAAATGTATTAAACAAAAGCTCTCAAATTTTCTCCTGTCATTTAGCTTTGGTGATTTAAAAATTAATCTTACCACTCGCGATGACGGGCAATTTGATTTGAGGGCCTTAAAACAACAATGATTAACAATTCGCTAAATAACAATCCTGCTCCTTTCTGCATTTTCCGAAAAATTAACAACCATTCTTTAATCCCAAAAAGACTGCCGGATAAATAGCAGCATTTTTTCTAAAAATAAATCCATATCTTTAATATAAATTATTTATTAATTCACTAATTATTAAAGATTTATGAAAGTATTTATGAAATTGCAAGGTCTGATTATTGCGCTACTTTTTGCAGCCTCACTTCAGGCTCAAACTTTTACGGTAGAAGTTTCAGACAACATAGTTAAAGATGCTGAAGGCAATCAATATGATTTCAAAAATGATGATGTTTCCCTTATCAATTCAGGTAAAGATGATAAACTTGAAGTGTGGGGTTATAATTATTATGAAACATCACAAATATTTAAAAAAGATAAACATGGTAATATCGTATGGAGCAGGGTATTAGTTCCAAGCCTGGGTGCATGGCTTTATGAAATTATTCTGGCAACAGATGGAAACATATATGTTGCAGGCACTCTTAATGGCAAATTGCGCTTACCTAATCCTGAAAAAAAATATGAAACCATAGAACTGCAGGCAAATCCTGAATCAGACGAAGGGAACCCCTATATTTTAAAATTGAATAAGGATGGCAAATTACTGCTGGCTGTCTTATTGGCCAATGATAAAGATTCTTACCGTATTTATGGTAAGCCAAAACTTGATTATGATAAAAAAACAAACCTGGTTAAGGTTAAAACAGAAATCAGGACAAGCGGAAGTGAAGATATGCCATATATGTTCAAAACCTTTGAGGTAAATGCCACTACCGGCAAAATTGAAAATACGGTTGAGGAGGAAGGTGGTTGGTGATTGAATATCAATTAGATAAAATGGTCTTCCTAAAGAAATTGATGACACTTTTAAAGAGGAAAAATTTGATGGTGTGATAAGACTGAAAAGCTTATTAAATATTATCTTTACCCCTCAAATAATTTCTTAAATGTTCAATTTTGGTAGATCTGTTCGGGTATTTTTTAGTGTTCTAATATTTTACTTATTTTACATTAATGTATTAAAAGTAGAACTTGACAACAATTTTTATTATGTTTTTTTGACTAGTATAATCGTCTACATTACTATTTCTCTTTTCATCCTTCTTAAATATCCTTTTCTCAAAGCATTTTATTCAAGGAAGTATAGAGAAACTCTAATTCCTAATGTAGATTTTGAGTATAATTATCCCTATAAAGAAGAATTTCTTGATTGCATCCTTTATACTGATGAAAAGAATTTATATGTAATTAATAATGATGAGATTCCATTCCATTTTTCAAAAGAAAAAGGACAATTAACATTGGACAAGGGAAAAAGTTATGAAAAAGTACTTCCTATCGATGAAATTGATCACATGTTGTATGAATTTTATGCTCATTCTGTGTCCTCCTATGCTCCAAAATATAACAACAGAAAGTTAACTCTAAACTTTTATCTAAATACTAAATCTAAAAATAAGTATATTGATGTTTTTCAAGCTAAAGAATCATATATATGCGAATTTGAAGTTTTTTTTTTCAATGGAAAACATACTATTGATTATCCTATTTTTCAGAAAGGGTGTAAAATGATTCAGTTAATTTGTCAGGAGATTGGGATTATGTATCAAATATCGGATTTATCAGGTAAATCATAGTACAAATAGTTAATTGTAAAGAAAGATAAACTGATATCCAAGAAGCACTTAGATTAAAATCTGACAGGTTTTCCTACAAACGTGTAGAGCCCAATATCAAAAGCTCTGCAATAAATGACCACAAACCTGTTTGCTTTGAATGTATCAGAGGCCGTCATTCTTCTAAAAGCACTTTTTCTAAGAATTATCACTATTTTTGAGTTCATAATCCAATTCAATAATTATGACAAAGACTATTTTTGTGCTGGTTACAATACTCTATGTGATTTCATGTAAACCTACCCAACAAGTTCAAATAGCTGATATTAAGGATACTATAATTTCTGATGTTGAGGTAACTTCATTAATAGATACGCTATCTTCCGATTTTTACGAAGGCAGGGGTTTTGGGACTATTGGAATAGAAAAAGCCGCTGTTTACATTGAAAATTATCTTAGAACACTAAAAATAAAACCTTTTTTTGAATCGTATCGTGACAGTTTTGAAGTACGAAACCTAATAGGCTACAACATTATTGGATTAATAGAAGGTTCCGATCCAAATCTAAATAAAGAATTTGTTATATTAAGTGCACATTACGACCATGTTGGCAAAACAAAAAATGAAAAAGACAGTATCCGTAATGGAGCAAATGATAATGCCAGCGGTGTAAGCACTGTATTGAACATAGCTAAATTATTGGTTGATAATAAATTAAATAAGCGCAGTGTTATTGTGGCCCTTTATTCGGGCGAAGAAATAGGGTTAACAGGTTCGGAACATTTTGCCAATAAAATTTCAGACAGAGCTTCTGAAATGTACTGTAATATAAACATAGATATGATTGGCAGCATATTAACTGAAAAACCTGAAAAGGTATACATAAGTGGTGAAGAAAGGTCAAATATGCGTGAGGTTTACAATAAATATATTGGCAATGAGGCTCTTACTTCATTTAAGTCTAATGGATTTTTCGACATCTTCAGGTTGTCTGATAATTTTCCAATCTATGAAAGACTAAATATTCCGGCACATACTTTCTGTACATTCGACTTTAAGAATTATGTACACTATCATAAACCAAGTGACGAAATACAAAATCTTGATCTTGAAAATACCGTAATTATTGTCCGAAATATTGCAAAAGGATTTATTGGAATTGTAAATAGTCCAACTAAAGAAGTACAATTAGTTGATGAACAATAATTTAAGTGCTTATAAAAACAAATGTTTTAATCTATAAAAAATAGATAGGCTTATGATATCCCTGGCAGCAGCATTTAATCAAAATATTTTATCGATGCTTATTGTTGGATTTGTAGTGGTCTTTATAGGCTTGTTACTTAAACGGATGGAACAGCCCCTCATAGTTGCTTATATCATAACGGGCATTTTTTTAGGCCCCTCAGGCATCGCTTTCATCGACAATATTGAACTGGTTGAAGAGTTGGGCGAATTAGGTTTAATTTTGCTTTTGTTTTTTATTGGCATGGAAATATCTCTTCCTGAGCTGGTTAAGCTTTGGAAAACGTCACTTTTTGGAACACTTATCCAGATCATTGCATCCATCCTGGTCATCTATTTATTGGGATATTTCTTTGATTGGGATATAGAACAAATAATTGTGGTGGCCTTTGTGATTTCTTTAAGCAGCTCTGCGGTAGTTATTAAACTACTTGAAAACAACAATGAAATCAATACTTCCATCGGTCAGAATGTAATAAGCATTTTGCTTATGCAGGATATGCTGATTGTACCTATGTTAATAATAACTGATTTATTGGGTGGCCAGAAACCATCTAATACTGAAATTGCTATGCAAATAGGAGGTGGATTATTAATTCTGGTCATATTTATTGTTATCTTAAGAAAAGGAAAAATAAAACTGCCTTTCAGTAACTGGATGGAGACCGACCATGAATTGCAGGTTTTTATTGCCATCCTGTTTAGTTTTGGGTTTGCAAGCTTTACCTCGTATCTTGGACTATCCGCAGCACTTGGCGCATTTTTTGCCGGAATTATAGTACACGCCACCGATACCAAAGAGTGGTTTCATGATAGTTTACATGCATTCAGGGTTTCGTTTGTTTCCATGTTTTTTGTATCAGTAGGAATGCTCATCAACATCCAATTTTTAATGAACAACTTGCTTATTATCAGCCTTATGGTATTAAGTGTTTTTATCACCAATCACTTTATAAATACTTTTACATTGCATCTGTTTTGCAAAAACTGGCGCAGCAGTGTTTATGGTGGTGCTTTGCTGGCCCAAATAGGTGAACTAAGCTTTATTTTGGCAACCACAGCCTATTTAAGTGATGTTATTGATGTGATGATATACCAGCTGATTATTTCTACTATTTCAATTACTTTATTATTAAGCCCATTTTGGATTTTGGCTACAAAAAAATTAACAGAGAAATTTGCACCCAAATCAAAAATTCCAGAAATTGGTATCTACAAAAATGAATAAAATATGTTGTGTTTTATCCAACAAATTTTCTGTTAATATTATGACTATGAAACAATTAGTTTCAATTTTATGGATACTTTTTCCCTTTGTAATTTGTGGACAGGAACTAACCGAAGCCAACTCAATTTACCAATTTTCAACTGTTGATATCAATGGAGACCAGTTTGATTTCTCCTGCCTTGAAGGAAAAAAAATCTTAATTGTAAACACTGCTTCAAAATGCATGTATGCCCCACAATTGCGTGATTTAGAAGAACTTTATCAAAAATACAAGGAAGCGGGATTTATTATTATTGCTTTTCCCTCAAATGATTTTTTTAACAGGGAGCCCAGATCAAATAAAGAAATTGACAGGCACTATCATAAAAAATATAAAATAAGTTTCCCAATCATGTCAAAAATTTCGGTAAAAGGGGACTCGATACATCCAATTTATGATTTTCTAACACATCAATCACTCAACGGAAAATTTGATGCTGATGTGAAATGGAATTTCCACAAATATTTGATTGATAATGAGGGTTTTATATACAAATCCATAAAACCGGCCACAAAACCACACTCCAAAGAAATTATTGAGTGGCTGGAATTACCATGATTTTAAAATTTAAGTTTGTTCCGAAAATTATATACTATTTGCACAAAATTTTTTTTTGTTTGGTAATCAAATAACTGACGGGTTAACCCATCGGTTTTACATCATGTTGAAAACAAGTGTTCATGACGTAAACAAAATTTCACCCATACACTCTGGTGTGCACTCAAAATAAATTTCGTAAATATTACAATCGTGTTTTTACAAATTATTTCACACTTTCACGTATCAACTACACAGTCCCGTCAAAAATTCTATTTTGTAACTATGTTTTGGTATATTTATTCACTAAATTGTATAAAGGATTAATCATGGTAAAACATGAGTGCTGAAAAACAAAAATATGACGAACTATTAAGGGAATTTGAAGCTTTTAAAAAGAAGAACTCGCTTTTATTGACCAAAAAAAATACTGAATTGGATCAATTAAAACAAGCTCTGGAAAAAAGCAATCAGGCCATTGATGCTATGCCTGTAGGAATTGTTATTTATGATGCTGATGGAAAAATAATTACAAATCCTGACCCGATTTTTTCAAAAATTTATTTTGAAAAGGCTGATGCTTCTTCCTACCAAAATGTTTACAGGGCCAATAGCGGAAGTACAGTTCCTGAAGTCCAGTATTTTGAGACTGCGCCTTACAAAGGACTGCCGGCGATTGTGCCTTTTGATTTGGATAATGGATGGTATGCGGCGATAA